>JAGQZL010000058.1 GCA_020434915.1 Allomuricauda sp.
GAAGCTGGTGGTATCAAAATGTTGATTAGTGCCGGTACTCCAGGTGACCATACCATCAAAGGAACCATGTTCTATATGCAGGATGGTAAAGAGGTACCTGTGGAAGTGGACAACACTTTTGCAACCATCTCTATGCCTAATGCAGCGGTAATTTCTGCGGATAAGATGAATGTGGTATATCGTGGTGTATCCAACCCAATGACCATCTCCATTCCTGGTATTCCTGATAACAAGGTTAATGCTTCCGCTGCTGGATTGACAAGAAGAAGTGGCAGCCAATATGTAATGAACCCAGGTACAGGTAGAACTGTGACCATTACCGCTTCAGGTACGTTGCCTGATGGTAAGGGAATCTCTACCAAGTCCGAGTTCCGTATCAAGGATATTCCAAGACCTGCTGGTACCGTTAGAGGTGAAGCTGGTAGCGTAAAAATGCCTAAGAAAAACTTGGAAATTGCTACGGTAAGTGCCATGTTGGAAGACTTCGACTTCGATTTGAACCTAGGTGTTAGCCAGTTCAAGTTCAAAGTTCCCGGTCAACCTACTGTTATCGTAAACGGAAACAAATTGGATGCCAGAGCCAAGTCTGCCCTTGCTAGAGCAGGTAGAGGAGAAAGTGTCCAGATATTCGATATCCAAGCTTACATCACCAACAACAAGACCTACAAGTTGAAGAAAGTGTCGCCTGTTGTGGTTGAGCTTACAAACTAAAAAAGTATAGAAGTAATCATGAATTGGAAAAGTGCATTATTGATCGGATTGTTGGGTGTTTTACCCGTATCGTTGATGGCGCAGGCAAACATTTTGAATGCCAAGTTGCCTGAGGATATCGGAAAAAAGACCGAGGCTCAAATAGAGCAAGATGCCGACGAACCTTTGGAATATGGTTATGTGGATGATAGGGATATCCTTTGGTCCAAGACCGTGTGGGAAATCGTCGATCTTGATGAGCGTGTCAACTTTCCACTATATTACCCAACCGATACCATTGGTATTGGAGCGGACAGAAGGTCTCTGTACCACGTTCTGATGAAGAACATCAGGAATGGTAAGCTTACCGAGGTGTATACGGATTCGTATTTCACCGAAAAGAGAAAGCTGGAAGACCTTTCCGCAACCTTGAGCAAAGTGGATACCACGGACCTGGGGTACGAACAATTGAACGCTGGTGAGCAGATTTCCCCTGAGTTTATCAACCAAAGGGATTTGACCGCCGCTGATATTGAAGAGTACCGAATCAAAGGAATCTGGTATTTTGACAAACGTCAAGGTGAACTGAAGTATCGTTTGTTGGGGATTGCCCCAGTTGCTCCGGACGTTAACTTTATCGATGACGAATCGATAGACCCAGGAGAGAACAAAGTAGAATTGTTCTGGGTTTGGTACCCTGCTGCACGTCAAATACTGCATCAGGCCAAAGTGTACAACCAGCAAAATTCGGCAAGACCTATTTCCTTTGACATGTTGTTGAACGCAAGACGTTTCAACGGGGTCATCTATAAAGAGGAAAACGTTCACGAAGATCGTGAGATAAGCGATTATATTTTCGACAATGCATTGTTCCAACTTCTAGAGGCAGAACGAATCAAAGAGTCTATCAGGAACAAGGAACAGGATATGTGGGCTTATTAAGCCAAAAACAGATTTCCAATTCTATACAAACTACGCCGCACATTTGTGCGGCGTTTTTTTTGATAAAAACTTTCGTGGAAACTGGTAGGACAAAAAGGGTTGTCTAATTTTGCGTCATGGTAGATTATTTGGTAGTTGGTTTGGGTTTGGCTGGAATCTCATTCTGCGAACAACTGGAAAAGGAAGGCAAAACCTTTAAGGTGGTGACCGATGCATCACAACAGGCTTCCCAGGTGGCGGGAGGGTTGTACAATCCGGTAATCCTGAAACGCTTTACCATGGCCTGGAAGGCCCATCATCAAATGGAATTGGCAAAGCCATTCTATAAAACTCTGGAACAAAAACTGGGGGTGCAATTGGATTTCGATCACCCCGTTTTGCGAAAGTTTGCATCGGTGGAAGAACAAAATGGTTGGTTCGAGGCTACCGACCGTCCAGGATTGGACCATTTCCTTTCCACCAAGATTGTTCCAAACCAAAACCCACACATCGAAGCCCCTTTTGGATTTGGGGAAGTGAAGTATACTGGTAGGATCGATACGGGAACACTTGTGAACAGCTACAAAATCTATTTGGAATCAAAAGAAGTGTTGCTTCAAGAAACCTTTGACTATGAATCCTTTTCCATCCATGAAGACCATGTTGCCTACAAAGGCTTGGAAGCCAAACAGATTGTATTTGCCTGCGGCTATGGGCTTAAAAACAATCCCCACTTCAATTATTTGCCCCTGAACGGTACCAAAGGGGAACTGCTGATCATAAAAGCTCCGAAATACAAGGAGAACAATGTGATCAAGTCCTCTGTTTTTACCATTCCTTGGGGAGATGATCTGTACTTGGTCGGCGCCACCTACAAATGGAAGGACAAAACCAATACACCCACCGAGGAATCCAAAAAAGAGCTTCTGGAAAAGCTGGTCACTTTTTTAAAATGTGATTTTGAAATTGTGGATCACAGGGCCGGAATCAGACCCACGGTGGTGGACAGAAGACCGTTGGTAGGACGACATCCTGAACATCAAAATGTGTATGTCTTGAATGGCTTTGGCTCAAGGGGAGTTTTGATCGCTCCCTATGCATCCGGCCAATTGTACAATTTTATTGAAAAGGGTATGGACTTGGATCCAGAAATAGACATTCAAAGATTCACCAAAAAATACTTTGCCAATTAACCTTTTGCGGCTTCATGTTTCTTAACGGAAGCGGCATCATACTTCACAAAAAAGTTGATCCAAATATTTCTGGACAATCTTATGATCAATGGCATAAAAACAACCAAAGTGCCCACAATGGCTATAAAGGTTGTCTTCAACGAGGTACCGATGAACAAAAAGGAAATAACAAAGGCAGCCACTGCAAATGCAATACCCACAGCATAGCTCACATACATGGCGCCATAGAAGAAAGAGGGCTCAATTTTGTATTTCAAACCGCAATGGGAACACCGTTCATGCATTTTAAAAATTTGGGAAAGCGCGTAGGGATTGGGGCTTTCATACATGCTTTCCTCTTGGCACCTTGGACAAGTTCCTGTTAAAATGCTGTAGAGTTTGGTTCCTTTTTTTAACATTTGCACCGATTTTTACGCAAAAATAGAAATACAACAGGTTTTGTTGTGTAATCCAAGTCACAAAAAATGCTAAATGTCCATAATCTTTCCGTAGCCTTTGGAGGTGAATATTTATTTGAGGAAATCGCGTTCCGTTTAAATGGGGGTGACCGGGTGGGCCTTATCGGGAAGAATGGTGCCGGTAAATCTACCTTGCTCAAATTGCTATCCAAGGAAATGTTTCCGGATGAAGGTACCATTGCCATGGAAAAGGACATCAAAATTGGGTTTTTGAAACAGGATATCGATTTTGAACAAGGCAGGACCGTTTTGGAAGAATCCTATCAAGCATTTGCGGAGATCAAGGCCATGGAATTGAAATTGGATGAGATCAACACCGCCTTGGCGGAGCGTACCGATTATGAAAGTGAAGGGTATCACCAATTAATGGTGGACTTGAACGATGTTACCCACCGCTATGAGATTTTAGGAGGTTATAACTATCAGGGTGATACTGAGAAAGTATTGCTGGGACTTGGTTTTAAAAGGGAAGACTTCCATAGGCTGACCGATACCTTTTCCGGTGGTTGGCGCATGCGTATTGAACTGGCCAAATTGCTGTTGCAGAACAATGATGTATTGTTGTTGGATGAGCCTACCAACCACTTGGATATAGAATCCATCATCTGGTTGGAGCAATTTTTGAACAACTATTCGGGTGCCGTGGTCATTGTTTCCCACGATAGAATGTTTTTGGACAATGTGACCAATAGGACCATAGAGATTACCTTGGGGAGGATTTACGATTACAGCAAACCCTATACAAAGTTTCTTGAGTTGAGAAAGGAAATCAAGGAACAACAACTCAGTGCACAAAAAAATCAGGAAAAACAGATCCAGCAGACCGAAAAGTTGATCGAGAAGTTCAGGGCCAAGGCCAGTAAAGCATCCATGGCACAATCGCTCATTAAAAAGTTGGACAAAATGGAGCGAATTGAGGTGGATGAAGAGGACCATAGTGTGATGAACTTGAGGTTTCCGGTATCCGTTACGCCAGGGAAAGTGGTGACAGAGTTGCACAAACTTTCCAAAAGCTATGGAGAGAAGAAAGTTTTAGAAGGAATCGATCTGTTGGTGGAACGAGGCAGCAAAACAGCCTTTGTGGGTCAGAACGGGCAAGGAAAGACCACTTTGGCCAAAATTATAGTGGGTGAGCTGGATCACAAAGGCCATGTGAAGATGGGACATAATGTGCAATTGGGTTATTTTGCGCAGAACCAGGCAGAATATCTGGATGGTAATAAAACCATACTTGATACCATGGTAGATGCCGCCAATGAAGGCAATCGGAGCAAGGTGCGGGACATTCTGGGTTCCTTTTTATTTCGGGGCGATGAGGTGGATAAATATGTAAAAGTCCTTTCCGGAGGGGAACGGAACCGATTGGCCTTGGCCAAAATGCTGTTGCAGCCGTTCAATGTGCTGGTCATGGACGAACCTACCAACCACTTGGACATCAAATCTAAAAATGTACTGAAACAGGCCCTTCAAAACTTTGAGGGTACCTTGATATTGGTCTCTCACGATCGTGATTTTCTACAGGGACTGACGGACAGGGTATATGAATTCAAGGATGGTAACATTAAAGAATATCTAGGGGATATAGACTTTTATCTGGAACAACGCAAGGCCCAAGATTTCAGGAATATTGAAAAAGGGGAAAAGCGTGTAACGGAAAAGCAGGAATCCAACACCAAGGAGAATGACTATGAAACCCAGAAAAAACTCAAATCACTCAAAAACAAATTGAGTGGGGTTGAAAAGAAAATTTCACAGTTGGAAAAAGACATAGCGAGCATAGACCATGATTTGCTCATGGACTACGATGCCACTATCGCCAAACCAAACTTCTTTGATCGGTATCAGGGTAAAAAGAAGCTGTTGGAAGAACACATGAAGGAGTGGGAAAACCTCTCCCATGAGCTGGAATCCTTGGAATAAGCCCAAATAATTTTACTTGACAACACTTTAAGCAAGGTTCACAACATTTTAATGTCGGTTCACCGATTATATTTGTAGGTTTTTTCGTCTTATTGTTACTTTGTAGGTAAATTCTTTACAACTAAATAAGTAATCAATGAACCGATTGGCCATTTTCTTAGTTTTGTTGATCACGTCCACGGGGATGTCTTTTGCAAGTGGGCAGGTTTCCCAAAAGGAAAAAGAAGTGCTGTTGGATCTCTACCAAAGCACCAATGGAGCGGAATGGAATGTTTCTTGGGACCTTGATTCGCCTGTGGATACCTGGAAGGGTGTTGAGGTGCAGGATGGACACGTTGTTGGGATTACCCTTTTTATGAACAACTTAAAAGGGGTGTTGCCAGAGAGCCTTGGAAAGTTGAAACATTTGACCAACTTTAACTTGGCCTTTAACAATATTACCGGGGTGTTGCCCAAGGATATCGTAAAGCTTGAAAACCTGAAGGTGTTCCGTTTGGAGATGAACCGAATCAAAGGGGGGATACCATCAGAAATTGGACAATTGAAGCATTTGGAAGTATTTTCCATGTTCAACAATTTTTTGACAGGCCCTATTCCGGAATCCTTTGGGGAACTTAAAAATTTAAAAGAACTCAATCTTTCCAGTAATAACCTAAAAGGAATTATCCCGAGATCTATCGGAAACTTGGAAAAGTTGGAGACCTTGGGTCTTTTTGAGAATAGCTTGGAAGGGGAGATTCCTGCGGAAATTGGCAACTTGGGCAAGCTCAAGGAACTGGTTTTGGCCAACAACCAATTGGGAGGCGAGATTCCAACAGAATTTGGACAACTGGCCAGCTTACAGATATTACAGCTTCAAAATAATCGATTCAACTCCTTTACCGGGTTGAAGACAATGGACACCAAACAGTTTTTGGTGTTGGACACAGACGATAAGTCGCTTAATCCTAGATTTAATGATATTCAGTTTGATCGTACTCGAATGGCAGATACCAAATTCGAGGATGATGAAAATAATGAGTAGTTAGTTATTACTTTAGTTTGTTTGGTTTGGGGATACCGGAGTGTATCCCCTTTTTTGTTGCATACATAACAACCTGCACTTTTAAGAAATATTTAACCCTTGTAAAAAATGTAGGGAATAGTTTTGCAGGAACTAATTCAACCAACGTATGCGAAAGCTTATTATCTCTGCCGTTGTGGGTGCTATCATCATTTTGGGTTCCCTATATCTTGCAGGAGTCATTGCCGGAAGTAAGGATAACCGAAGGCCACCATCCCAAAAAGTGGTCAAGACCGTTTTTGTGGACACGGTAAAGAATGGGACCGTTTCCTTAGTGGTGCCGGCCAATGGAAACTTGCGGGCCAAGAAGAGGGTTGAACTCTATTCCGAGGTACAAGGGGTTTTCAGACCTGGAAGCAAATTGTTTAGGCCAGGACAAGAATACAACACTGGCCAGACGTTGATTCGTATAGATGCGAACGAATATTTGGCATCCGTGCAATCTTCAAAGAGTACCTTGTACAACCTACTGACTTCCATCATGCCCGATCTTAGGTTGGATTATCCGGAGATTTACCCCAAATGGCAAGCATATTTGAACAGTTTTGATTTGAACAAGCCTACCCCGCAGCTTCCTGAGATGGGTTCGGAGAAGGAAAAATTCTTTATTACGGGCAGACAGATTGTTTCCAACTACTACGCAGTGAAAAATTTGGAGCAACGTCTCTCAAAATATACCATTTCGGCACCTTTCAGCGGAATTTTGACAGAGGCACTTGTAACGGAGGGTACCCTGATCAGATCAGGTCAGAAATTGGGAGAGTTTATCAATACTGGGGCATACGAGTTGGAAGTTTCCGTGAGCAAAACCTATGGTGAATTCCTGAAAGTTGGCAAGAAAGTGGAACTTTCCAATCTGGAAAAGACCAAAACATATACAGGCGAGGTGACCAGGGTAAATGGCAAGGTGGACCAAGGTTCCCAAACCATCAATGTATTTATAGAAGTCAGTGGGGACGATCTAAAGGAAGGGCAATACCTGGAAGCCAATCTGGAAGCCAAGGAGGAAACAGATGCCATAGAGATCAACCGTTCCTTGTTGCTGGACAACGACCAAATATTTGTGGTGCGCGATTCCATTTTGGATTTGATGTATGTAGACCCCGTTTATTTTACGGACAAGACCGTGGTGCTGAAAAATGTGCCCGATGGCGAAGTAATTGTCGCCAAACCTCTAACTGGAGCCTATGCGGGTATGTTGGTGAAAATTTTTGACGAAAACAAATCCAAAAAAGCCCAGTTGTGAGAAAGGTAATCTCGTATTTTATAAAATACCACATGGCGGTAAATGTCTTTATTTTGGCATTTGTCGTTTTCGGTATCGTGGGGATGCTGTCTTTAAAGTCCTCATTTTTCCCTTTGACGGAATCCAAGAACATTCTGATTACCATCACCTATCCAGGGGCATCACCGCAAGAGATTGAGGAGGGTATTGTCCTGAAAATTGAAGACAACCTAAAAGGTTTGGAAGGAGTTGAAAGGGTCACTTCTACCTCTCGGGAAAACAGTGGTTCCATCAATGTGGAGATAGAAAAGGGTAGGGATGTGGATTTTATGCTGTTGGAAGTGAAGAATGCCGTAGATCGGGTGCCTACCTTTCCTACGGGCATGGAGCCTCTCATTGTTGCCAAACAAGAAGCTGTTAGGCCCACCATAAGTTTTGCCATCAGCGGCAAGGATATTCCGTTGGCCACCCTCAAACAGATTGGACGCCAAATCGAAAATGACCTAAGGGCCATTGATGGTATCTCACAAATTCAAGTAGCAGGCTATCCGGATGAGGAGATAGAAATCGCAGTGGACGAAAATAGGCTGTTGGCCTATGATGTATCCTTCAACGAAGTGGCCCAGGCAGTCGCCAACCATAATATTTTGGTAACAGGGGGTAACATCAAAACCGATACCGAGGAGTATTTGATCCGTGCCAATAACCGTTCCTATTATGGGGACGAGTTATCCAATATTGTGGTCCGCGGGGATACAGCCGGCCGAACCGTCCGGCTTAAGGATGTTGCCACGATAAGGGACCGTTTTTCGGAAACCCCGAACGCCACGTATTTTGATGGCGAATTGGCAGTGAACATTACCATAACAAGTACCAATACCGAAGACTTGATCGGTTCTTCGGAAAATGTGAAAAAATATATAGAGGAGTTCAACCAGAAATATACAAACGTACATTTAAAGGTGGTGGACGATAGGTCCATAACCCTTACCCAACGTACCCAATTGTTGACTGAGAACGCCATTGTGGGAATGATTCTGGTATTGGTCTTTCTTTCTCTTTTCCTAAATACCCGATTGGCCTTTTGGGTGGCCTTTGGCTTGCCTATTGCCTTTTTGGGAATGTTCATCTTTGCGCCTATGTTCAACGTGACCATCAACGTGTTGTCTTTGTTCGGGATGATCATTGTTATCGGTATTTTGGTGGATGATGGAATTGTGATTGCAGAGAACATCTATCAACATTATGAAGAAGGAAAGCCCCCGGTGCAAGCGGCGGTGGAAGGAACCATGGAAGTGATTCCACCTATTCTCTCAGCAATCATTACCACCGTATTGGCATTTTCCATCTTCTTGTTCTTGGATAGCCGGATCGGTGAGTTTTTTGGAGAAGTTTCGGTGATTGTAATCCTGACCTTGATTGTATCCTTGGTAGAGGCATTGATTATATTACCTGCGCACTTGGCCCATTCCAAGGCCTTGCACCCACAGGACAATACTCCTAAAACTGGTATAGCCAAAGTTTTTGCGGAGTTACGGGTCATTAATAAAATGGGAGACCGTATCATGTCCTACATGAGGGATAATTGGTATGGTCCTGCCTTGAAATTTACCTTGAATTACAAGTTGTTGACTTTTGCCTTGTTCTTCATGGCATTGGTCTTGACCTTCGGATCTATAGGAGGTGGTATCGTCAGAACCTCTTTCTTTCCGCAAGTGGCCAGTGATCAGGTGTCCATTGAGCTTCGAATGCCCAACGGTACCAACGAGAAGGTCACGGACTCTATCATCAGTTTGATTCAGGATAAGGCACACATCGTGAACCAGGAGTTAACTGACAAGTTTTTACAGGGCACCGATAAAATGCTGTTCGTGAACATGATCAAAAATCTGGGACCAGGGTCTTCCACGGCAAGGTTGCAGATCAACCTTTTGCCAGGGGAGGAACGTCCGGACGGTATCCGGTCCGATATGGTGACAGGAAGATTGAGGGAATTGGTCGGACCTGTGATCGGTGTGGAAAGCCTGATCTACGGATCTGGTGGAAATTTTGGGGGAAGTCCTGTATCGGTATCCTTGTTGGGCAATGATATTGCAGAATTAAAAGCGGCGAAAGAGGAGCTAAAAGAAGCCATGCTTAACAACGCCAACTTGAAGGATGTTACCGATAACGATCCTGCAGGTATTAAGGAAATCCGCTTGCAACTCAAAGAAAATGCCTATTTACTTGGTCTGGACCTCAGAACCGTGATGAACCAAGTGCGTTCCGGATTTTTTGGTGCGCAGGCACAACGTTTTCAAAGAGGCCAGGATGAAATCAGGGTTTGGGTGCGTTACGATCGTGAGAATAGGTCCTCCATCTCAGATTTGGACGAGATGCGAATTTTGGCCCCTAGCGGGGAACGCATACCCCTCAAGGAAATTGCAACCTATTCCATTGAAAGAGGAGATGTGGCCATCAACCACTTGGATGGAAGAAGGGAAATACAAGTATCCTCTGACCTGACAGACCCGGAAACAACGAGTGGTACAGATGCCATGGCATGGATTCGGAATGAGGTCATGCCCGATATCGTTTCCAAGTATCCGTCCATTTCACCCTCATATGAAGGTCAGAACAGGGAAGCCAACAAGCTGTTCGGTTCCTTGGGGTTTGTGGGACCCGTGGTATTGTTCCTTATCTTCATTACCATTGCATTTACGTTTAGAAGTTTCAGCCAGCCCTTGTTGTTGATTCTTTTGGTGCCTTTCAGTTTAACTGCTGTTGCATGGGGGCACTGGATACATGGATTCCCTATCAATATTCTGTCCATGTTGGGCATCATTGCCTTGATAGGGATTATGGTGAACGATGGATTGGTACTCATCGGGAAGTTCAACATCAACTTAAGGAACGGGATGAAGTTTGATGAAGCCTTGTACGAAGCGGGGCGTTCCCGTTTTCGAGCCATATTTTTGACTTCGGTCACTACCATTGCGGGTCTTGCCCCATTGTTGTTGGAGCGAAGCAGACAGGCACAGTTCCTAAAACCCATGGCTATCTCCATTGCCTACGGAATTGCCTTTGCAACCATACTCACCCTTTTGATGCTACCATTGTTCCTTTCTTTTGGAAATACAGTAAAAGTGGCTTCAAAAACACTTTGGACAGGCAAGAAAGTAACCCCGGAAGAAGTAGAACGTGCCATCAAGGAACAAGAGGAAGAAGAACTCATGATAGAGGACAGTACGTATCATCAAAATGGGGTGGACCATGATGAAGTTTTGCATAATGGGGAAGAAACATCAAAAGAAGTAGAGGAGACCAAATAATGAAGAACATACTTTTTATCTTTTTCACCTTGTTTTTTATGGGATTTTCTGTCAAGGCACAGGATACCATTCTTGAAAAGGAAGAGGCCATACGACTTGTATTGGAAAACAACCTGGACATCCAAGTGGCAAAGAATACCCGTGAGATTGATGGGAACAATGCTACCATTTTGAATTCAGGGTATTTGCCAACCGTTACTGCCAATGCTGGGGGTAGTATTGACAAACAGGATTCCGAAGGGGTGTTGGCCAACGGGGATACACGAACAGCCGATGGGGCCGAGACCCGTAGGTATAATGCTTCCCTCAATGTGAATTATACCCTGTTTGATGGACTTGGTAGGCACTATAACTACAAAAGTTTTAAGGAAAGGTCGGAGCAATCGGAACTTCAGGTTAGGCAAACCATTGAGAATACTATTTTGCAGCTTTTTTCTGTGTACTATGAGGTGGCCAGATTGACGGAAAACACCAACAATTTGGAACAGGCACTGGAAATTTCAAAGGATAGGCTCACTAGGGCCAAATACCAATTTGAGTATGGCCAGAACACAGGCTTGGATGTGCTGAATGCCGAAGTGGACATCAATACGGACAGCATCAACCTATTGAACTCAAGACAGCAGTTGCGAAATACCATGCGGGACCTGAACCTTATTTTGAACAGGGACCTTTCCGCCCAATTTGAAGCGGATACCACAGTGAGTTTTGTTCCTGGGCTTCAAATGGAGGCTATGTACGGCGAAGCAAGATTGAACAATGTGAGGCTGCAAATTGTTGAAAAGGACATCAACATTAGCAATTACAGCCTAAAAGTGGCAAAAAGCGGTTATTTGCCCACCATTGGCCTAACTGGTACGTATGGATGGAACGAATCCAACAACAATAGCCCTTTGGCCTTTACCTTGCAGAATACCTCCACGGGGGTTACAGGGGCCATTAATCTAACTTGGAACCTTTTTGATGGCGGTAGGACCATTACCGGGGTCAAGAATGCCAAGATTGGTTATGAAAACCAAGAGTTGCTCAAAAAACAAACGGAACTGGAGGTGGAAAGGGATATTCGCAATGCATGGGATAGCTACACCAA
Source organism: Allomuricauda sp. (assembly GCA_020434915.1). Taxonomy (GTDB): domain Bacteria; phylum Bacteroidota; class Bacteroidia; order Flavobacteriales; family Flavobacteriaceae; genus Flagellimonas. The sequence goes on from JAGQZL010000058.1 coordinate 11,872, forward strand.
TGCCCTGTATGTTTTGGAAGTTCAGGAGAAAAACCTGCAGACCAACCAAGACAACTTCAACCGAACGGACGAGCGGTATAAATTGGGCCAGATTACTTCCATTGAATTTAGACAGGCCCAGTTGAACCTTCTCAATGCAGAATTGGCAAAGAGCCAGGCCAAGTACAATGCCAAATTGGCCGAGCTTCAGATGCTCCAAATTAGTGGGCAGTTGCTCAACATTGAGTTTTAGTACCATGTACGAGCACTTTTTCCAATGTCCGTATTGTTGGGAAGAAATTTCATTTCTTTTGGACCCTTCGGTTTCAAGACAAACTTATGTGGAAGATTGCGAAGTTTGCTGTAATCCCATTGAGGTAATGGCAAGGTTTGAAAATGACCAATTGATGGCCTTTGAGGCAAACGAACTGGGCCAATGACCTTTTTTATTGGTAGATTCTTACGTAGTCAATCTCGAACGTATCTTCAGAGAAGGAATCAGGAACCTGTCCACCCAAATTTCCACCCATGGCCAGGTTTAAAATAAGATAATGGTCATGGTTGAAAGGCTTGTTTTCTGAATTGGGAAGTTCATGTACCAATGTGCCATCCACAAAGGTTTTGATACTGCCTTTGGTCCACACCATAGAAAATACATGGAAACCATCTGCGCTTTCAGCGAAGGGTAACGTGGAGCCTTCATTATTATATTCTTT
>JAGQZL010000059.1 GCA_020434915.1 Allomuricauda sp.
TGATCTTGAATTTTTGGAAAAGCGTTTGTTGGATGAGGAGAAATCCAAACCCCAGAACGAGCGCTCAGAAATGGCCTTATTGGAGAAATTGAAATTCGTGGTCGAGAACAACTTCAAGCGTGTTAGCTACACCGAAGCCATTGATATTTTAAGGAACAGCAAACCCAATAAAAAGAAAAAATTCCAATTCGCCATAGATGAATGGGGGGCCGATTTACAAAGTGAGCACGAACGTTATTTGGTGGAAAAACACTTCAAATGCCCTGTAATCCTTTTTGATTACCCAGCCAACATCAAGGCTTTTTACATGCGCTTGAACGAAGACGGGAAAACGGTACGTGCCATGGATGTCCTATTTCCGGGAATCGGTGAAATTGTTGGGGGATCTCAGCGTGAGGAACGTTTGGATGTACTGCAGCAGAAAATCAAGGACCTTGGTATTGATGACAAAGAATTGTGGTGGTACCTGGACCTTCGGAAATTTGGGACTGCAGTACACAGTGGTTTCGGGCTTGGTTTTGAGCGTATGGTGCAATTTGCCACCGGTATGGGCAACATCAGGGACGTGATTCCTTACCCAAGGACACCGCAGAATGCGGAGTTTTAATTTGAATTTATAACTTTATAGAAAGGAAGATTATAAATCTATCCCAATGCTGAAACAACATCTACAGTTTAAGCTTTCCCAGAAACTGTCTCCACAGCAGATTCAGCTTATGAAGCTTATTCAACTGCCAACACAGGCTTTTGAACAACGGCTAAAGCAAGAGCTCGAGGAAAATCCCGCCCTAGAAAGTGGAAAGGCGGAAAGTGAGACCATGGATGATGTGTATGATGACGCCTATGACGATTCCTCGGACAATGATACCATTGAGGCGGAGGATATCAATATAGACGATTACCTTAGTGATGATGAAATACCGGATTATCGCACCCAGGCCAATAATTACAGTTCGGATGATGAGGAAAAAAGTATTCCCTACGCAGCTGGGATATCCTTCAACCAACATTTGCTCAACCAACTGAACACTGTTTATCTGGATGACGAGGAATGGGCCATTGCCGAGTTTTTGGTGGGCAGTGTTGATGAGAGCGGTTATATCCGAAGACCTTTGGCCGATATCATGGATGACCTTGCTTTCACACAGAACATCTACGTGGAAGAGAACAAGATCGAGTCTGTTCTTAAAGTGGTCCAAGATTTGGACCCTCCAGGGGTAGGTGCCCGCTCTTTGGATGAATGTCTCATCATTCAACTAAAGCGCAAGGAGCGTAAGCCTTCCATTGAACTTGCCATTAACATTTTGGAGAAGTCCTTTGATCAGTTTACCAAAAAACATTATGACAAGCTCATCCAAAAACACCACATTACGGAGGATGAACTTAAAGATGCCATTTCCGAAATAGAAAGATTGAACCCAAAACCAGGAGGCTCCTATTCGGGTGGCACCCGTATCATTGAACATATTGTACCTGATTTTTCCATCCGGATTGTGGATGGGGAACTGGAGCTCTCCCTAAATGGACGAAATGCCCCTGAACTGCATGTTTCCAAGGAATACAGCAATATGCTGGAAGGGTACAAAAATGCCAAGGAGAAATCAAAATCCCAAAAGGATACCGTACTCTTCATCAAGCAGAAATTGGATGCCGCCAAATGGTTCATAGATGCCATTAAACAACGCCAACAAACGTTGTACATCACCATGAAGACCATTATGGACTACCAAGAAGAGTATTTCCTGACAGGTGATGAGCGCAAGCTACGTCCTATGATCTTAAAGGACATCGCGGACAAAATCGATATGGATGTTTCCACCGTTTCCCGTGTGGCCAACAGCAAATATGTGGATACACCCTATGGCACCAAGCTCATAAAGGATTTCTTTTCCGAAGCGATGAAAAACGAACAGGGAGAAGACGTTTCCACCAAAGAGATCAAAAAGATACTGGAAACCGTTATTGGGGATGAGGAAAAGAAAAAACCTTTGACGGACGATAAACTGGCCAAAATCCTAAAAGAAAGAGGTTATCCCATAGCTAGGCGCACCGTAGCCAAATACCGCGAACAACTGGGCATTCCGGTGGCTCGACTAAGAAAGCAGATTTGACACATCATTTTTACAGCCTAATCTCCTATATTTTCCATCCACTGTTCATTCCGTTCGGTGGAACGGTGCTGTATTTTACCATTGCCCCATATAGCAGTTTGGAAATGCAAAGTGGGAACATTCTACCCATTTTTATTTTAACGGTCATCATCCCAATCATCTTTTTTCTGATCTTGAAGAATCTGGGAGTAATCAGCTCCATCTTTTTGCCCACCATACAAGAACGAAAATATCCCCTCTATATAAGCTGTATCCTCTTTCTGATGATATTGTACAAGGTCATCCCAAACAACTACGTAAATGAGCTTTTTTACTTCTTTACAGGCCTTTTAACAGCGACCGGGGCGGCACTTATTCTTTTGTTCTTTAAGTTCAAGACAAGTATGCACCTAATGGGTATGGGAAGCATCCTCACCTTTATGATTGCACTGAGTATCCATTTTGAAATCAACATTACCCTTGCCATCAGTGTCTTTACCTTACTGACGGGGTTGGTCACTACTTCCAGACTTTATTTAAAAGCGCATACCAAGAATGAAATCTTTATAGGTTTTTTGGTGGGCTGCGTTTCCCAACTCATCATCCTGAAATATTGGCTATAGGATGTAAAAAATGACCCCGATGCGTAGTACCCGAAAGTCAATAGGGTTTCCATCTTGGAGTACCGTACCATCTTTTAGAAGTGGATTCAGGGCATAATAGGCATGTATGTTCCAGGTATTGTAGCCAAAATTGACCATGAGACCATATTGCAACTTTTCAATGTCATCGTTGGAGAAGGCTTCTTTGCCATTTTCCATGACCAAACGTGACCTGCCCGAAAAAACGTAGCCCAACTTGGCCCCTGCATAAATACGCCAGAACTTGTATTCATCAGCCGTTGATGTTCTCCACCTCAATTCAAAAGGGAGCTCCACGGTATGGGTTTCCAATTTGTTCCGGTTGAAATCTGCCTGACTAGTGACCTCGTAGGACACCACATTGTTCACCTTGGTGGCCACCACGTTGGAGTAATAGGAATTGACTGCGTACCCCAAACCTAGACCTAGTCCAAAATTCCTTCTTTTGTTAAACGGTATATCCTTGATGAAACCCAATTGAAGATTGTAGGACAAATTTCTTTGCACGGCATCATTTGGTTTGTCCAGAAGCACATTATAGCCCAACCCAATATAGAATTGGTCTTCCAGATAACGCGAATCCACCTGCGAAGAGTCTCTGGGTTGTTCCTGTGACCATGCAATGCCACAAATCAAAAAGAAGAATATCAGGATATGGTAACGTCTCATTCTAATCATTCCTAAACTAAAAACAACCCAAATTACGCATTTGGATTGTTTTGAGTCCATGATTTATTCCAAAACTTATGGAAGAGGGTCACCTCCTTGGTATGTGGTATAATTAACCTTTAAGGCATTTACCTTTTGCAATTGCTCTTTGATATCCGAAACCACACCTACCTTTACATCCTTGTCAATTTTCAGGGAAATGGTGACCAAATTTCGAATTGCTTCAGGTTTCTTGGACAATTCTTCCAAAACGTAAGGCCCTACATCACCAACTTGGGCTATTTTATCATTCAATTGTATCCTGGGTTCCGTTCCCAATCTTTTAGCCAGGTCGTCTTTGGGAGCGCCTACATAAATCTCAATGACCCTATCCTTTTTGTCCAATTGATTTACCGAACTGGCCATTGGCAATTCGTTTTCAACCAGCATTGTTTTGTTGCTGATGGTAGTAACGGTCATAAAAAAGAACAATAACATGAACACGATATCCGGCAAAGAGGCAGTGGAAATGGACGGATTTGATCTCTTATGGCTTTTGAAGGTACTCATGGTGTTTGATTTTTGGATGAAACATTCAACTCAGCTTCCGAAATATTCATGGGAAACATCTCCCTTACGCTTTCAATCCTGGACTTGAGTTCTCTTTTTACTTCATCGGACGTTTCGGGGGCATAATAACGCTTTTCCATATCCACATAATCCTGTCCGAAAAGACGCTGTGCCTCCCTATTTCTTAACTCATGATAAGACTTGGCCAACTCATCCTGTACCCTAACATACATGCCATAGGAAGCAGACCTATCACTACTGAACGAAATAATGGCTTCCTGTGGATTATCGGAAGATGTAGGATTCCGATTTCCTTGACAATAATCACAGTACCTTTCATTCACGGATTCCCCGCCATTGTCCAAAAACTTCATGGCAACCAATTTTAATTGGCCTATGGTCAATACCTCATTCTCCACCATGAGCTCATCATTCCTATTCAGGCTAATTCTGAGTATGTTTCGTTCATGGATGTTGATATGGTCTTCTACATCAGGGGGTAATTTCCGGTCCAGCCCCACATCGGTTTGAATGGTGGTGGTGACCAAGAAAAAGATCAATAATAAAAATGCGATGTCCGCCATAGACCCTGCATGTACTTCCGGGTTTTCTCTGGTTCTTCTCATAATCTAAAAGATGGATTGGATTAAAAATAGTTTTGGTTCTCATTAACAAAGAGTTACAATAACTATTCCAAAAGAGCCAGTAGTATGGTTTGGAGAAATAAAAAAACGCTCCAAATCAAAAGATTTGGAGCGTTTCCCACTAAATCTAAGCTATTGCCTACTGTAGATTGTTAAAAGCGTCGCCTTCATAAGTAGTGTAGTTCACCTTAAGGGCATTTACTTTTCTCAATTCTTGTTTAATATCAGTGATAAGTCCCATATTGGCATTCTTATCTACCTTTAATGCAGTAGTCAATACGTTTTGAAGTTCTTGAGGTTTCTTTGCACGCTCTGCCAAAATAAAGGTACCTACCTCGTCCACATTGGCAAATTTATCGTTCAATTGGATTTTAGGTTCCGATCCAAAAACTTTTTGATATTCTTGGGTAGGAACTCCAACATAAATATAGATCACACGATCTTTCTTTTCCAATTTTTTCACTTCCGATGCGTTGGGAAGCGTGTTCTCAACCATCAAAGAACTATCCTTCATTGTAGTTACGGTCATAAAAAAGAACAGCAACATGAACACGATATCCGGCAAAGATGCAGTTGATACCGCTGGCAAATCCCCGTCCTTTTTCTTTGTAAACTTAGCCATAATAAATTCTAGTATTAATTGGTTGATGTTTCAGCCTCTGACAACTTCTGAGGAAACATATCCTGAATACGCTTCACTTTATCCTTAAGGTCATCCCTAACGGATGAAGGGGTCTCTGGATTCAAATATTCAGCCTCCATTTTAGTAAAGTCCCTTCCATACAATCTTTGTGACTCACGGTTACGCAAATCGTTGTATGCTCCTACCAATTCGTTCTGAACGGTAATGTAGGTACTATACTTGGTCTCCCTGTCATTCTTAAGCGAAATGATGGCCTTTGTTGGGTTATCGGATGAAGACTGCTCTTTTTTACCCTTACAATAGGTACAAGTCCCATCTGCATTGTTTTCCAAAAAACCCATGGCTGCCTTTCTCAAATCTTTCAGGTTCATCAGGTTGTCCTCTACAAGCAACTGACCATTCTTATTGATGTTCACAGTAAAAATGTTCTTCTGCTTAATGATTACATCCGTGTCTGGCGGTTCAATGGGCGGTAGCATACGGTCCAGACCTGCATCTGTTTCAATGGTGGTGGTCACCAAGAAAAAGATAAGCAAGAGGAACGCGATGTCCGCCATGGAACCGGCATTTACTTCCGGTGCTCCTTTTCTTCTAGGCATAATTCGACTTTTTTACTTAACAAACATTTTCTTCAATCCTGGGAAAACCATTAGGACCACCGCAATAACGGTAAGGATGAAGAATACGTTCAATCCCATTCCAATGTTTTTCACAGTTCCCTCTGTGGTTTCTATCCCTCTTTGCGACATAGTTTCAACCACAGTCATATTATCAGATGAAAGACCATAGGAAATTGCCACTACAATGGCCAAACCTCCAATGGCAAACAAGGCTTTCTTTAAGCTTCCCTTTGTGGAAAGCAACTTTGTAAATCCAAAGAATACAGTGGAAACCACTGCAATGGCCAACAAAATGTACATGATAATGAACATAAAGTTCATAGCACCACTACTGATGGCATTTGGATCATCGGCAGACGGAAGAGAGAACCAAAGAACGGCTGCAATCAATCCGATGACGATGAGTACTATTTTTACTAGTTTATTCATGATTCCCGATAGTTTTTAATTCGTAATTATTTCTTGTGAGCGGCCAACATATCAATCAAGGATATGGAGCTGTCTTCCATGTCGTTTACGATACTATCGATTTTAGCAATGATATAGTTGTAGAAAATCTGAAGGATGATCGCTGTGATCAAACCGAATACCGTGGTCAACAACGCCACCTGGATATCACCTGCAATCAAGGAAGCACTCAAGTTACCAACGGCTGCAATCTTTTGGAAGGCCGCGATCATACCGATTACCGTACCCATGAACCCAAGCATCGGGGCAATAGCGATAAACAAGGATAACCAAGATACGTTTTTCTCCAACTGGCCCATTTGCACACCTCCGTAGGCAACAACCGCTTTCTCAGCAGACTCCAAACCTTCATCGGCTCTATCCAAACCTTGGTAAAAGATAGACGCAACAGGTCCTTTTGTGTTTCTACACACTTCTTTGGCAGCCTCTACACCACCTGAAGCCAAAGCGTCCTCAACTTGTTGCTTCAATTTGGTTGTGTTAGTGGTAGCCAAATTCAAATAGATGATTCTTTCGATCGCAACTGCCAATCCCAAGATCAAACAAAGAAGTACGATTCCCATGAAGGCAGGACCCCCTTGGATAAACTGTTCTTTCAACACTTGGGTGAAACCTTTGCTGGCTTCAGCCGCGGCTTCTTCTTGCAACATTGCTGCAGATGCAGTTGTAGTTCCCAAAACAAACATTCCGGCAGCAGCCAGAGTAAAGGATATTTTTTTCATTTTACTTAAAACTTAAATTTAGTTAGTTAATAATGTTAAAGATATAAAAATTTTGCAATTGAAAAACTAAAATACCTAGCAGAGAGGAAGGGATTCGAACCCTCGATACACTTTTGGTGTATACACACTTTCCAGGCGTGCGCCTTCGACCACTCGGCCACCTCTCTATTCCTTCATTTAGGGCGACCAATAAACGAAAAAATAATCAGTTATAGAAATTTGGGGCGTTAATTTTACAGCATTTCACCGCGAAGTGGTGTCTCAAAAATTGTCTTGAACAATTTGCCCTGCACACCGGCCCCCAACAGGTACATTGCCTTGGTCACGGCAGCCTCCGTTGTAATATCCTTTCCGTTAATTAGTTGCATCTCCTTTAACTTTTCGCTGGTTTCATAGTGACCCATAAAAACACTGCCTCCTGAACATTGGGTCACATTAATTATGTGTAAACCTTTTTTTATGGCCATTTTCAATTCTTGTAGAAACCATTCATCCATGGGAGCATTCCCGGCGCCATAGGTTTCCAAAATCAAAGCCTTCAAATTGGCAATATTCAATATGGCATGCACCACTTCTTGATTGATTCCGGGGAACAATTTAAGGACAGCCACCCGGTCATCCATCTCCTTATGTACCACCAAGGATTTGTTCTTCAAAGGTTTTTTCACCAAATAATTATGATGGACCTTCAAATGCACCCCTGACTCCACCAAAGGTGGATGGTTCAACGAGGCAAACGCCTCAAAATGTTCGGCGTTGATTTTTGTGGTTCGGTTGCCCCTGTAGAGTTTGTATTCAAAATAGAGACCTACCTCTTGTACCACTGGCCTGCCCTTTTCCTGTAAGGCAGCAATTTCAATGGAAGTGATCAAGTTTTCCTTCGCATCTGTCCTGAGGTCCCCAATGGGCAATTGCGATCCCGTAAAAATGACCGGTTTGTCCAAGTTTTCCAGCATAAAACTCAAGGCAGAGGCGGAATAGCTCATGGTGTCACTTCCATGCAAGACCACAAAACCATCATTCTCTTCATAATTCGCCTCGATGATGGAAGCGATCAGTGCCCAATACTGTGGATTCATGTTGGAGGAGTCTATAGGCTCTTTAAAAGAAACACCCTTAAGGGTGCAGTCCAACTGGTCCAGCTCGGGAATGTTCTTGATGAGCTCCTCAAAATTGAAGGCCCTCAGTGCACCAGTTGAGTAATCCTTTACCATACCAATGGTGCCACCGGTATAAATCAACAATATGCTGGTCTTCTTTTCCATTGGCTACACTCCGAATACCTCCTTCGAATTTTCCGTGGTAATTTCCGCAATTTCTTCGACAGGCATACCATATATACCGGATAACTTTTCCAATACCTGAAGCACATAGGCACTTTCATTCCGCTTCCCACGATAGGGAACGGGTGCCAAATAAGGTGAGTCGGTCTCCAAAACAATGTGCTTTAAATCGATTTGGTCCAAAAACTGGTCGATCTTCCCATTCTTGAAGGTAGCCACTCCACCAATACCCAATTTCATATTATAGGATTTGGCCTTGTAGGCCTGTTCCAAAGTACCTGTAAAACAATGGAAGATTCCAAACAGGCCATCCCCCTTTTCCTGTTCCAAAATTTCAAAGATTTCATCGAACGATTCCCTACAGTGGATCACAATAGGCAATTGGTACTTTTTGGCCAAACGAATTTGATATACGAAAGCTTCTTGTTGTTGTTTCAAAAAGGTCTTGTCCCAATATAAATCGATGCCTATTTCCCCAACAGCATAGAATTTCCGTTTGGCCAACCATTCCTCCACCAAGGCCAGTTCTTCTTTATAATTTTCCTTCACATGGGTGGGATGCAGCCCCATCATCAAAAACACATTTTCGGGATAGTTGGACTCCAAATCCAACATGGACTGGGTATAGGTTGAATCAATGGCAGGAATAAAAAAACGTTTGACTCCGGCCTCCAAGGCACGCTGCACCATGGCATCACGGTCCTCATCAAAGGCTTCACTGTATAAATGGGTATGGGTATCGGTAATGATCATTTATTTGAATTGCTATGTTCTAGGATTGAATCCTTTCTGTTCCTATATAAATCCATCGCTTTTAAATAGTTGACAGCCCCTTTCTTCGTCTGATCATAAATGAATCCATTTAATTCAGGGTGGTGTTCATCTATCCATAAAACCAGATTTTCCCGATTGGCACTCCACAAGGAATCATTAAAATCAACATATTCAACAACATCAACACTATAGATTGCTCCCTCTTTAAACTTGATGACCTCCCTAGATATAAAAGGCTCTCCCTGTAAAAACATGATTCTATCACATGTCTTGGAGACTTTCAAATGAAGCTCTTCTCCTGCCTCCTTCATCTCCAAAACCTTGTAGCTCGGTTGAAACACGGAATCCCATTGGATTAGGTCACGGTAACCTTCCCTGGTAAAGGTTCTTATGTATTCCATTTCATTGAACCGAATACTGTCCAAAAACATATCGGCCACTTTGTTGTAGTCTGAATTGTCCAAAGCACTGATGTAATCCTCAGCAATCTTTGTCTTGTCAATTTTCTCGCTGCGATGTATACAGGAGACAGCAACGACCAAACAAAAAATGAGGGTGACCACCTTCTTCATATCTAAATCATTTATAACACAAAAATAGATTTATCTTAGTTGTCCCAAAACTTTGTCCGACATTATATAAAGAGATGCTTCGATTGCTCTCGGCATGACATCACTCAATCAACAATATGACATCACTCAACAAATTCCTTCAATCCAAAAACTACATCAAGGTTCCTCTAGTGTTTACCGAGACCAACCATTTTGAAATCGTAGCCAAGATCAATGGAGTGTCCGGCAAGTTCATATTGGACACCGGAGCTTCCAATACCTGTGTGGGGTTTGACAAAATTGAGTTTTTTAAAATGGCTTCCGAAGCTACCGACATCAAAGCCGCCGGAGCCGGGGCCACCGAGATGGAAACACTCATCTCCACCAAAAACACCATCGAAATTGGGAAATGGAAGAAAAAAAAGCAAAAAATTGTCCTTTTTGACCTTGTTCATGTGAACCAAGCCTTGGTATCCCACAATGCACTTCCGGTAGATGGCATCATAGGCGCGGATGTTCTCAAAAAAGGAAAGGCTATTATCGACTATAGTAAAAAACAATTGTTCCTGAAAGTTGGATAAAACCAATAGATTTTATTCAACGTACACTTTATCCAGTTAATCATCCTTATATCCGAAAACGTGTAAGGATATCTTCATTTTTTTGGTACTTCGTTCCACTCTAAACATACTTAAGTCCCAAGTCAAAAATGAAAAAGTTTTTACATTACCCCATTTTTTTGGTTGCTGTTTTGTTTGTTGGATGTGCCACGGATGAGGACACATATATTTCCCCATCCAACGAAACACAGCTGGAAGAACGACTGACCGCATTGTATGGAAGTCCGGATTATCTGGCCATACCTTCTTCCAGAAGTCTGAACAGCATCCCCAACGACCCAAAAAATACCATTACCGAGGCTAAGGTGACACTTGGCAAACTACTCTTCCATGAAACAGGATTGGCCAACAACCCCTCCAAAGAAATTGGAACGGGCACCTATTCCTGCGCAACTTGCCATCATGCTGGAGCTGGTTTTCAAAGTGGCATGAAACAAGGTATTGGCGAAGGAGGTTTCGGATTTGGCTCTTATGGGGAGGCAAGGGTGAAATCCTCAGAATATCTTGCCACTGAAATTGACATCCAACCCATTCGCTCTCCCTCTATCCTGAACACTGCCTATCAAGACGTGATGTTGTGGAATGGACAATTTGGGGGAACAAAAACCAACGAAGGCACCGAAGCCCGTTGGACCGAAGGCACCCCGAAAGCCACCAATAACTTGGGTTACGAAGGATTGGAAACACAAGCCATTGCAGGAATGGGTGTACATAGATTGAAATGTGACCTTGATATGCTCACCGACATGGGATACAAGGCTTATTTTGATGCTGCATTCCCAGATGTGGATGAAGGTGAGCGCTACTCCGAATTGTATGCCGGATTGGCCATTGCCGCTTACGAGAGAACCGTGGTAGCCAATGAAGCTCCCTTTCAAAAATGGTTGGATGGTGATAGAACAGCCATGAAAGATCAAGAAATGAAAGGTGCCCTGTTGTTTTTTGGAAAGGCCAACTGTTTTTCCTGCCATAATGGCCCCGGTTTGAACAGCACCACCTTCCATGCACTAGGGATGAACGATCTAGTTGGGGGCGATGTCTATGGAGAAGTGGACGATGCCACCAAAAAAGGAAGGGGAGGTTTTACTTTGGACCCGAATGACGATTATAAGTTCAAAACCCCAACCCTATACAATCTGAAGGATGTCCATTTCTTCGGGCATGGTGGAAGTTTTGGCTCTGTTAAGGAAGTGATCCAATATAAAAACAATGGGATTGCAGAGAACGACGCTGTTCCCACAGCCAACATCTCTCCTTTGTTCACTCCGCTTGGACTATCCGATGAGGAAGTGGACCAACTAACGGCCTTTGTGGAAAATGCACTTTACGACCAAAACCTGAGTCGATACGTACCTGAATCCTTACCTAGTGGCAACTGCCTAACAGTTGCTGACAGCAAGTCCAAAGAAGACAGGGGGTGTAATTAAACCCATAAGACAAAACATAAAAGGCCGAGTTGGAATTCCAACTCGGCCTTTTTATATCAATACTTTATTATTCTAAAGTTCCAAAGCTTTCTTCACATCACCGTCCATCAATAATTCTTCGGGGCTTTCCAATGCTTCTTTCACAGCGACCAAGAATCCTACTGATTCACGACCATCAATGATTCTGTGATCATAGGACAAAGCCACATACATAATGGGCGCCACCACTATTTGACCATCCTTCACAATAGGTCTTTCCACAATATTGTGCATCCCCAAGATACCACTTTGTGGCGGGTTGATGATCGGTGTGGACAACATGGAACCGAATACCCCACCATTGGAAATGGTAAAGGTTCCACCAGTCATTTCATCTACGGTAATTTGTCCATCCCTGGCACGAAGCGCCAAGCGTTTTACTTCTGCCTCCACACCTCTAAAAGTAAGGTTCTCTGCATTTCGGATAACGGGAACCATCAAACCTTTAGGTCCGGAAACCGCAATACTGATATCACAGAAATCATAAGTGATCATTTCCTTCCCATCAATCATGGAATTAACCGCAGGATACATTTGCAACGCCCGAATCACTGCCTTGGTGAAGAAGGACATAAATCCTAGACCGACCCCATGCTTTTCCTTGAATTCATCCTTGTATTTGGAGCGTAGCTCAAAAATGGGCGACATGTCCACTTCATTGAAGGTGGTGAGCATGGCTGTTTCATTCTTGGCAGCCACCAAACGTTCGGCCACTTTTCTGCGCAACATGGACAATTTGGAGCGGGTTTCCCCACGATTTCCACCGGTTGGGGTCCCCATTGAAGGTAC
>JAGQZL010000005.1 GCA_020434915.1 Allomuricauda sp.
AAGCCAGTTTCAACTCCATACGGCCCTTATGTGGATTCCTTCACGGAAAAACAACATCAATTGGGCCCATTCCAACCTATCATGGAGTTTTATCAAAAAGAGTATCAACTCAAGAAAACCAAATAAACACAACTAAAAATGGAAACAACAAATGCAACATCGCGAAGAAAGTTTATGGGAGCGATGATGCTGGGTGCCACTGCATCCACATTATCGGCTTTTTCTAACCCTGCTTTTGGGGGAATGACAGATTTTTCACATTCAATAATGAATGATGCAGAGGCTTGGATAAAGACAATCAAAGGCAAGCACAGAGTGGTATATGATGGGTCTTATCCACACAAAGGGTTTCCTATTATTTGGAATTGGGCGTATTATCTTTCCAACAATGAAATGGGTTCACCTGATATGGATATAACTGCCATGACGGTTCTACGCCATGATGCCATTCCCATTGCATTGCATGATGATCTATGGAAAAAATATCCGCTAGGGGAAATGTTTCATATTAAAAAAGCGGATGGAAGCCCGTACGATCGCAATCCATACTATGAGCCACAGGAGGGTGATTTTCCGTTACCGGTTATTCAGGGAATCAAGGAGATGATGGGCAGAGGAGCCATGTTCTGTGTCTGTAACCTAGCCTTGAACGTATACAGTGGCTTTGCCGCCCAAGCCGCAGGTAGTGACCCCAACGAAGTCTATGAGGAATGGAAGGCAGCGGTTTTACCTGGTATTCAGATTGTGCCTTCCGGTGTGTGGGCTTTGGGAAGGGCACAGGAAGAAGGCTGTGGATATATTTTTGCCGGAGAATAAAAGGGAGATCATGAAAAAGATAGTATTGTTTTTTATGTTGATAGTGTCTGGTTTTACCATGGCACAGAACGAACCCATTCAAGTGGTCTTTGATGTAACCAGTGCCAATCCAGATGTACATAGAACCGCTGCTAAGCATTTGCGGCTGATGGCGGAGGCCTACCCAGAATCCCAATTTGAAATGGTGATTTACAGTGGTGCCATTAAATTGGTGGACCGAAAATCATCCGTGGCCGGAGAAACTTTGTCTGAAATTGTAAAAAGGGACAATGTTTCAGTCGTGGTCTGTGAGCAGACCATGAAACGGCACAAAATGGGTATGGACGATCTTATTCCCGGAGTCACAACAGTTCCTGATGGCATCTTCGAAATCGTTAAACTGCAAAAACAGGGATGGGGCTACATCAAGGAAGTAAATTGAAGCGTCACTTTATTTTCATTGAATGATGGATTACCTTTAGGGCATGAACGCCACCCAAAGGACACAACTAATAAAAACCGAGGCTAAAAACCTCGGTTTTTTGTCATGTGGGATTTCCAAAGCTGGTTTTTTGGAGGAAGAAGCGCCTCGCCTGGAAAAATGGCTCCACCAAAACATGCATGGTGAAATGCAGTACATGGAGAATCATTTTGACAAACGATTGGATCCTACCAAATTGGTGGACGGCGCCAAATCCGTTGTTTCTTTACTGCTCAATTATTATCCGTCAGAATTTCAAAATCTAGAATCCTATAAAATTTCAAAATATGCCTATGGAACCGATTATCACTTTGTGATAAAGGATAAACTGAAGAATCTCCTTGATTATATCCAGGAAAAAATTGGGGAGGTACATGGGAGGGTCTTTGTGGATTCAGCCCCGGTTTTGGACAAGGCTTGGGCGGCCAAAAGTGGTTTGGGATGGATAGGTAAGAATAGCAATCTATTGACCCAACAGGTAGGTTCTTTTTATTTTATTGCCGAATTGATTTTGGATTTGGAGTTGGAATACGATACTCCGGTCACTGACCATTGCGGCACATGTACTGCCTGTATAGATGCATGCCCCACCCAAGCTATTGTGGAACCATATGTGGTGGATGGCAGTAAATGTATTTCCTATTTTACCATTGAATTAAAGAATGAAATCCCGACCGAGTTTCAAGGGAAATTGGACGATTGGATGTTCGGTTGTGATGTGTGCCAGGATGTGTGTCCTTGGAACCGTTTTTCAAAACCGCATCAGGAACCTCTTTTTCATCCAAATCCTGAACTGCTCAGTTTCACAAAAAAGGATTGGGAGGAAATCACCGAGGACGTGTTCAAAAAGATATTTAAAAAATCCCCGGTGAAAAGGACCAAACTGGCCGGTCTCAAACGAAATATTGATTTTTTGAAGCATTGAGCCCCGCTAAAATGTTTCATTTTCATTTTTTCTAACCCAGAAAGATGAAAAATGCTATATTGATGGTTGTATTTTGACAAATTCGTATTTGTTGAATCAACAAACTAGAAATTAACCAAACGCAACGTATGCTTTCCAGAATAAAACCCAAGCTCAGTTTTTGGCAGATCTTTAATATGAATGTTGGATTTCTAGGAATCCAATATAGTTTCGGTCTCCAACAGAGCGCCATCAACCCCATTTTTCTTTTTTTGGGGGCCAAGGAAGAAATTTTACCCATACTGAACATCGCTGGACCTGTAACTGGTTTGATCATACAGCCATTAATTGGGGCTATTTCGGACAAGACCTGGTCACCTAGGTGGGGTAGAAGGAAACCGTTCTTTCTTATTGGGGCCCTTATGGGAAGTCTCTGTCTCTTTGCATTTCCGTTAAGTCCAGCTTTGTGGTTCGCCGTGGGGCTTTTGTGGATTTTGGATGTGGGGAACAATATGGCCATGGAACCCTATCGGGCTTTTGTGGGGGATAAATTGCCGGATGAGCAGTTGAGTGTTGGATATCAGATGCAAAGTCTGTTTGTTGGTGCGGGTATCCTTTTGGCAAATGCTTCCCTTTTTTTGTTCCAAGATTGGTTTGGAGGGGGCGAGGAGATTGAAGGAACCATTCCAAAATGGCTGTACTATTCATTTTTCATTGGGTCGTTCCTTTCCATTGCCACCATTGCTTGGTCTGTTTTAAAAACACCGGAAATTCCGCCTTCTGATGAGGAATTGGCAGAAATCAACAGACATAAATCTTTGCCATTTGCCGACCGTTTTAAAATGCCCTTTGTGGAAATTGCCCATGCGGTCAAGGATATGCCCAAGTTCATGTGGAAATTGTCAGGAGTATACCTGTTTCAATGGTACGCCCTTTTTGTGTATTGGCAATTCATTACCCCCTTGTTTAGGGTTACCATGGGCTACGATACTTCCGAAGCGGCTGCCCAAGCGGCAAAGATGAGTACTACTTACAATGTGGTCACGGCAGTAGTGGCATTGATTCTAGTTCCCTTGACCATGAGATTCGGAGGTAAAAAAGTCTATGCGTTGAGTCTTTTGGGAACAGCTATTGCCTTGATTGCCATTCCGCATATATCCGATCCGGTCTATGTATTGTTCCCCATGGTGCTGTTCGGTATTGGATGGGCCGCCATGATGGGAATCCCCTATAGTATGGTGTCCAAAATTGTCCCCCAGGAACGGAGGGGAGTCTACATGGGGATTTTGAATATGATGATTGTAATTCCCATGGGTATCCAGACCCTTACTTTTGGTCCCATTTTCAAGAATCTATTGGGGGGGAATTCCGTAAACGCCATGCTCTTTGCGGGGACGTTTTTTGTAATTGCAGCACTTTTGGCCACCCGTTTAACCATGCCAAAAAAGGATAAGGACTCAGAAATGGATATCTGATCCATCAAAATCAAATCTTCTGAAAATTGGTGTTCAGGATATTCCATTAAAAACATGGAATGCCCTAACTTTACCCATTCATTGGCTAACTTATGAGCAAGGAAAAACAAAGAAGAGAGGCGTTGCTGTATCATGCAAAGCCCCAACCCGGAAAGATTAAAATTGTTCCTACCAAACCTTATTCCACCCAGCGGGATTTGGCGCTGGCTTATTCACCAGGGGTGGCAGAACCCTGTTTGGAGATTGAAAAGAACAAGGACGATGTTTACAAGTATACCGCAAAAGGAAATATTGTGGCCGTCATTTCCAACGGTACCGCAGTGCTGGGTCTGGGGAATATTGGCCCAGAGGCCTCTAAGCCTGTAATGGAAGGGAAGAGTTTGCTGTTCAAGATTTTTGCGGATATTGATGGGATTGATATTGAACTGGACACCGAAGATGTGGACAAGTTCGTTGAGACGGTAAAAATGATTGCCCCCACCTTTGGTGGCATCAATCTGGAGGATATCAAAGCTCCAGAGGCCTTTGAAATTGAAAGAAGGTTGAAAGAGGAATTGGACATTCCCGTAATGCATGACGATCAGCATGGAACTGCCATTATTTCCGCGGCAGCGTTGTTGAACGCTTTGGAAATCACCAATAAAAAAATTGGCGAGGTAAGAATCGTGGTAAGTGGCGCAGGTGCCGCCGCAGTTTCATGTACCCGACTGTACAAGGCCTTTGGTGCCAGTGCCCAAAATATTGTGATGTTGGATAGTAAGGGGGTCATCCGCAGTGATCGCGCCAATCTATCCGTTGAGAAAAAGGAATTTGCCACTGACAGAAAGATAGACACCTTGGAGGAGGCAATGAAGGATGCCGATGTTTTCATTGGATTGTCCATTGCCAATGTTGTTACTCCAAAAATGTTGAAGTCTATGGCGGATAACCCCATTGTGTTTGCTATGGCCAACCCAGACCCGGAGATTGAATATGAATTGGCCTGTAAGACCCGGAAGGACATCATCATGGCCACTGGGCGTTCGGACCATCCCAATCAGGTGAACAACGTGCTTGGCTTTCCATTCATATTCAGGGGGGCATTGGATGTTAGGGCCACCAAGATCAATGAAGAGATGAAGATGGCGGCGGTAAGGGCCTTGGCGGAACTAACCCGGGAACCTGTTCCCGAGCAGGTCAATATTGCTTATGATGCCACCCGGTTGACTTTTGGCAAGGATTATATCATTCCAAAACCCTTCGATCCCAGATTGATCACCAAAATTCCACCTGCCGTAGCCAAGGCCGCCATGGAAAGTGGTGTGGCCAAAGCGCCAATCCAGGATTGGGACAAATATGAGGAGGAGCTTCACCAGCGTTCAGGGAACGATAACAAAGTGGTGCGGTTGATGCATAATAGGGCCAAACTCAACCCAAAACGCATTGTTTTTGCCGAAGCTGAATTGTTGGATGTGCTGAAAGCAGCCCAAATTGTGCATGATGAGGGTATTGCCATGCCCATTCTACTTGGAAACAAGGAAACCATTGAAAATTTAAAATTGGAACTTGATTTTGATGCCAAGGTTCCCATCATTGACCCTAGATCGGATGAGTCCAGTGAAATGCGCACCCGATATGCCTTGCGACTTTGGGAATCAAGGAAGCGTAAGGGGGAAACCAAATACAGTGCCCGCGTGAACATGGGCAAGCGAAATTATTTCGGGGCCATGATGCTCTTGGAAGGAGATGCGGATGGAATGATTTCAGGATATTCCAGATCGTATCCAAAAGTATTGCGCCCCGTATTTGAGGTACTGGGAAGGGCCAAAGGAGTCAGAAATGCCTCCACTGTGAATATCATGATTACTGAAAAGGGGCCACTTTTCTTGGCGGATACCTCCATCAATATAGATCCCGACGCAGAGCAATTGGCCGAAATTGCACAGATGACGGCCAATGTGGCAAAAACATTTGGTTTTGATCCCGTGATGGCCATGCTATCCTATGCCAACTTTGGATCTTCCACCCACCCAAATGCACAAAAGGTGAAAGAGGCAGTTCGAATATTACACGAGAGAAATCCGGACTTGGTGGTGGATGGGGAGATTCAGACAGATTTTGCGTTGAACCAAGAACTTTGCAACAACAATTTCCCATTTTCAAAAATATCCTGTAAAAAGGTGAACACCTTTGTTTTTCCAAATTTGGAGTCAGCCAACATCACCTATAAATTGTTGAAAGGTCTGAACAATGCGGATTCCATTGGCCCTATTATGGTGGGATTGCCCCGTGCAGCACATATCCTGCAACTGGGAGCAAGTGTGGATGAGATAGTGAACATGGCTGCGGTGGCCGTTATTGATGCCCAGGAGCGTGAAAAGCGACGAAAGGCAAGAATGGGAGAGGAATAGCACTCAGTAATTTAAAATACATCATCCAATGATTACCCATCTTAGAGGAAAACTGGTAGAGAAAAATCCAACTTATGTTGTTGTGGAATGTAATGGCGTAGGCTACTTTTTACATATTTCCCTGCATACCTTTTCCTTGTTGAAGGACCAAGAGAACATCCATATATATACCCATTTGCTGGTCAAGGAAGATTCCCATACGCTTTTTGGTTTTGCGGAGCGTTCTGAACGAGAAATTTTCCGTCTTTTATTATCTGTTTCAGGGGTGGGGTCCAGTACAGCGCGCACTATGTTGTCCTCCCTTTCACCCACTGATGTGAGGGATGCCATTGCCAACGGTGATGTGGCTACCATACAGGGCGTCAAGGGGATAGGGGCCAAGACGGCCCAGCGAGTAATTTTGGACCTGAAGGACAAGATTTTGAAAGTCTACGATATGGGAGAAGTTTCCCTACAATCAAACAATACAAATAAAGAAGAAGCGTTATCAGCATTAGAGGTTCTTGGTTTCACCAGAAAACAATCTGAAAAGGTAGTGGACAAGGTGCTGGGCCAAGATGCTTCACTTAGCGTTGAGAACATTATAAAACAAGCGCTGAAAAATTTGTAACTAGTTTGAAAAGAGGGGCAAAACCAATACTTAAACCAACTCGCTTTAAGTACATTTTCTTTGTGGTTTGTTTTCTGGTCGCTGCCACGGCAATGGCGCAGGAAACCAACGAGCAAGTCCAGGATTCCGTGAAGACGGGGGTGGAGCTTGGTCGCCTTATTTTGGAGAACCCCGATAGCATTATTGCCAAGTATACCTATGATCCCAAAACGGATAGATACATCTATACCGAAAGTGTTGGCGATTTCAATATCAATTACCCGGTTATCCTTACTCCTCAGCAGTACTATGATTTGGTACAAAAGGAGCAGATGAAATCCTATTTCAAGCAAAAGGCGGATGCTTATGCTGGTAAGAAAGAAGGCAGTGAGGAGGCCCGAAAGAATCTTTTGCCCAATTTCTATGTGAACAGCAATTTCTTCGAGTCCATTTTTGGTGGAAATACCATTGAGGTAATTCCCCAAGGTTCCGTGGCTATGGATCTTGGTGTGTTATGGCAGAAAAATGACAATCCAGCGCTTTCGCCCCGTAACCGGACCAATCTTTCCTTTGATTTTGACCAGCGTATCAGCTTGAGTTTGTTGGGGAAAGTTGGGGAACGACTTCAAGTAACCGCAAATTACGATACAGAGGCCACGTTCGATTTCCAGAACTTGGTAAAATTGGAATATACCCCAACAGAGGACGACATTCTGCAAAAAATTGAGATTGGTAACGTGAACATGCCCCTCAACAGTTCATTGATTACCGGTGCCCAAAGTTTATTCGGTGTCAAGACCCAATTGCAATTTGGAAAGACCAAAGTGACCGCAGTGTTTTCGGAACAGCGGTCCCAGAACAATACCGTAGTGGCACAGGGAGGTGGTACCGTCAATGAATTTAACCTAACCGCATTGGACTACGATGAGGACCGACACTTTTTCCTGGCCCAATATTTTAGGGACAACTATGACAGGGCTCTGGAAAACTATCCATTCATACAAAGTCAGGTACAGATTACCCGTTTGGAAGTGTGGGTCACCAACCGAAACCAACAGACACAGAATGTAAGGAATGTGGTCGCTATCCAGGATTTGGGAGAGGCTATGGAAGACAGGACCCGTATTGGCCAAAACAATGGAGATCCCGCAGGTTTCTTCAATCCTTCTGCCATTGCAAGTGGGTTGCCCCAAAACCCAGCTAACGGATACGATCCCAACCAAATTGGCAACGGCGGTGTATTGACACAATCCATTCGAGACATCGCTACGGTCGAATCCGGATTTAATATTCCAGGGTATCCCGTAAATCAAGGGTTTGACTATGCGATTTTGGAGAATGCTAGAAAATTGGAGGTCAACAGGGACTATGAATTCGATTCCCAACTGGGTTATATTTCCTTGAGCCAGAGTTTGAGCAACGATGAGGTGTTAGGGGTGGCTTTCCAATACACCTACAATGGGCAAGTGTTCCAAGTAGGGGAATTTGCCAATGGCGGAATTGATGCCACCACGGTTTCCGGTGGAGTTAACCCAATTATAGAAAACAATACGCTTATACTCAAATTGTTGAAGAGTAACATCACCAATGTGGAAGATCCCATTTGGGATTTGATGATGAAGAACATCTATTCCACAGGTGCCTATCAGTTGAGCCAGGAAGACTTTAAACTGAATATCCTGTATTCAGACCCAACTCCCAGAAACTACATTACCCCGGTGGACCCCAATCTGGGATGGCCTTCCGGATTGGAAGACCAGATATTGCTCAGGGTCTTCAATTTAGACCGTTTGAATTCATACAACGATATTCAGCCAGGTGGTGATGGGTTCTTCGATTACTACGAAGGCATTACCGTGGACTCCCAAACGGGGCGTATTATTTTCACCAAAGTGGAACCTTTTGGGGAATACCTTTTCGACCTTCTTGGCGGTGGGGTTTATGATGTGGACAATGATCAAGGGTACAATGTAAACCAGCAACGCTATGTGTTCAGGAACATGTATGCCAAGACCAAGGCGGCATCACTTCAAAATGCGGAAAAGAACCGTTTTCAGATAAAGGGAAAGTACAAGTCCCAAGGCAACAACGGTATTCCAATTGGAGCGTTCAATGTACCGAGGGGTTCGGTACGTGTTACGGCAGGTGGCCGTCAGTTGCAGGAAGGAATTGATTATACCGTGAACTACCAAGCCGGAACCGTTCAAATTTTGGATCCCAGCTTGGCCGCTTCGGATACTCCCATCAATATTTCAGTGGAGAACAATGCCGTTTTTGGGCAACAGACCCGAAGGTTTGCCGGAGTGAACGTAGAACACCAATTCAATGAAAATTTTGTATTGGGTGCCACCATGCTCAATTTGAATGAACGACCTCTTACTCAAAAATCCAATTACGGGGTGGAGCCGGTGAACAATACCATCTTCGGTTTGAATGGAAATTTTAGCACCGAGATACCTTTTTTGACCAGACTGGCCAACAAATTGCCCAATATTGACACCGATGTGCCTTCCAATCTATCCTTGAGGGGTGAAGTGGCCTTTTTACAACCCAATTCTCCCAAAAATGCGGATTTTCAAGGGGAGACCACTACCTATCTGGATGACTTTGAAGGAGCACAGGCTTTGATAGATATCCGTTCCTCTTTAGGATGGACCTTGGCGAGCCCACCAGTGGAATTCCTTCAAGACCGTACCGGAATTGATGTGGGTTATGAACGGGCAAAAATGGCTTGGTACACCATCGACCCTATATTCTATACCAACCAACGTCCCAGCTCCTTGTCTGACAATGATATTTCCACCAACGCTACCCGTAGGGTGTTTATTGATGAGGTCTTTACGGAAACAGATATTGCCCAAGGCCAGACACAAGTGCAAAGCACGTTGGATATTGTGTACTATCCCGATCAGAAAGGGCCGTACAATGCCAACCCAAGTTTTGAAACGGAAACCCCGAGTGGAAAATGGGCAGGGATCATGCGTCCCTTGAGCAGTACCAACTTTGAACAATCCAATGTGGAGTTTGTGCAGTTCTGGGTTTTGGACCCTTATGTGGATGGACAGACCACGGATGCCAATGCCGGGGAACTGGTATTGAACTTGGGGAATATTTCCGAAGATATTTTGAAGGACGGCCGAAAGCAATATGAAAATGGCTTGCCGGCAAGCACCAATACCGAGGTGCCCCGTGAAACTATTTGGGGACAAGTACCATCTACACAGTCCTTGGTGTATGCCTTTGATGCCGATGAAGCCAACAGAACCTTGCAGGATACAGGGTTGGATGGTTTGGACGATGCGGCGGAACAAGCCATATACAATGGTCCAGCGGAAGATCCCGCTTTGGACAACTATCAATATTACCTGAACAGGGAGGGTGGCATTTTGGAGCGCTACTTGGATTTCAACAATACCCAGGGTAACTCACCCGTGGCAGTGACCAATACCAATAGGGGGTCTACCACCTTGCCCGATGTGGAGGATATTGACCGTGATTTGACCATGAACACGGTGAACAGCTATTATGAGTATCGCATTCAGATCAAGCCGAATACCACCATCAACGATCAATATGTGACCGATATACGGGAAGGGGCCACACCAACACTTCCCAACGGAACACAGTTGAACCGAAGATGGATTCAGTATAAAATTCCTTTGAGTGATTTTACCGATGCCGTGGGTGGCATCACCGATTTCAGGTCCATTAGTTTTATGAGGATGTACCTCACCGGATTTTCGGATGATGTGGTACTCCGTTTTGCCACGTTGGATTTGGTACGCGGTGATTGGAGGACCTATACCAATTCCTTGCAGCCCGATGTGGACAATGATCCTACGGATGATGGCACGGTAACCGATGTGAACACGGTGAACATTGAAGAGAATTACGGCAGACAGCCCATTCCCTATGTTTTGCCTCCAGGCGTGGTTAGGGAACAGTTGAACAATAACAATACCATCATTCGCCAAAACGAACAATCCCTGTCCTTTGTGGTGGAAAACTTGGAAGCCCAGGATTCGCGTGGGGTGTTCAAGAATGTAAACATAGACGTCCGTCAATACGAACGGTTAAAAATGTTCATGCACGCAGAGAAAATGTTCAATGGGGATTATTCGGATAGCGATACCCCATTGGTTGGTTTCCTTCGGGTGGGAACGGATTTTTCAGAAAACTTCTATCAGATTGAATTGCCGCTTCAGTTTACTTCGTACGGTGCTACTTCAGCAGAGGAAATCTGGCCAGATGTAAACGAGATTGATATTGCCTTGAGCGATTTGGGCAAAGTGAAATCCAAAGGTATTGCCGATCAAACTTTGACAGATATCAATTATTATGAGATTGTTGATGGCGAAGTCGTATCTGTGGATGAATTTGCACCAAGAACATTGGGCAGGGTCCGGATTGGAATTCGGGGTAATCCTTCCTTGGGTAGTATCCGAGGCATGATGGTCGGTGTAAAAAACATTGACGATATCCCGGCTAGGGGAGAAGTTTGGTTCAACGAACTTCGACTGGCAGGGTTGGACAATAAAGGAGGTTGGGCCGCCATAGCCGCATTGGATGCCAACATGGCCGATTTTGCCAACGTGACCGCTACGGGAAGTAAAAGCACCTCAGGTTTTGGTTCCATTGATCAGACGCCGAATGAGCGTTCCAGGGAAGATGCCATTTCCTATGATGTGGTCACCAATGTGAATGTGGGCCAGTTGTTCCCTAAAAAATGGAACCTGCAATTGCCGTTCAATTATGGTATTTCCGAAACCTTGATCACACCAGAGTTCGATCCTGTCTACGACGATTTGAAATTGGACGATCGGATTGCCGCGGCTTCAACTGCCGAAGAAGCGGAAGCCATTAAAGAACAGGCCGAGGATTATACCAAGCGAACCAGCATCAACTTGATCGGTGTCAGAAAAAATAGGGGCGAGGAAGCCGAAGAAAACTTCTTCGATGTTGAGAATTTCACGTTCAACTATTCCTATAACGAAACCAACCACCGGGATTTTGAGATTGCCAACCTGAAAGATCAAAATGTGACCACAGGGGTGGTCTATAACCATAACTTTAAACCGGCATCAGTGGCACCGTTTGCCAAAAAGGATTCCCTGTTCACCAGCAGATATTGGCAGTGGTTGAAGGATTTGAACTTTAATGTGTTGCCCACAAGTATTTCGGTAAATGCCAATTACAATCGTTCCTTTAATCAACAGCGTTTTAGGGATGTGTTGGAACCAGGTGTGGAGGCTTTGGAACTGCCCTTGCTGCAACAGCGGAATTATCTATTCAATTGGCAGTATACCTTGAACTACAGTCTTAGCAAGTCACTACGTTTGAACTTGACCGCATCCAACAATAATATTGTGCGGAATTACTTCAATGTGGATGAAGACCCGGATTCAGGCATCAACCAGATGTTGGATCTATGGGATGGTTTCTTTGATATTGGGGAGCCCAACAGACATGCCCAACAAATGCAGTTGAATTACGAACTGCCTTTCAGTAAGATCCCATTCTTGAATTTCATCAATGCCCAATACACCTACACCAGTAATTTTGATTGGCAACGGGGAGGGGATGCATTGATAGAAGTGGCCGGGGAAAACATCAATACCGTTCAGAATGCCAATACACACAATCTAACGGCCAATTTGAGCATGCAGCGTTTGTACGATTATTTGGGGTTGAAGAAAAAGGACGGAAAAGTCGTAGCTAATAAAGCTCCTATTAGAAGGGACAAAGCAGGTAACCCAGCCAGCGGAAATGAGGACAATGGTCCGAGGAAAACCAGCAAGGGATTCAATACATTGGTGGATGTAATTACCATGGTAAAGCGGTTGAACATCAATTACAGCGAGAACAACGGTACCGTGCTACCAGGATACACCCAGTCCATCGGCTTTATTGGAACTACAAGGCCAACCCTTGGGTTTGTTTTCGGAAGTCAGTCCGATGTGCGGTACGAAGCGGCCCGAAATGGTTGGTTGACCAGCTACCCGGAATACAACTCACAGTATATACAGAGTACCCGAAAGCAGTTGATATTGACCGCAACGGCGCAACCTACCCAGGATTTGACCATTGATTTGAGTGCCGATCGTCAATACACCAGTACTTCCCAGGAAAATTACAGTCCAGAAAGATGGATCAATTTTGAGGATGGATTGGTGAACGAAATGGGCAATTTCAGTATCTCCACGGTGATGATCGGAACTATTTTCAACAAGAGCGACCAGTTCGATTCCAAGACTTTTGAACAGTTCAAGCAAAACAGGATTACTATTGCCAATAGATTGGTGTCTGATAGAGGTCAAGTTCCAGGGGAGCTGGATGAGGATGGCTTTCCAGAATACTATGGAAAAACTCAACAAGAAGTATTGCTGCCCGCTTTCTTTGCAGCCTACACAGGACAAGATGTGAATAGGGTAAATTTGGACGCTTTCAGGGAGATTCCAATTCCTAACTGGAACATCAAGTATACCGGATTGATGAAAAACAGATGGTTCAAGAAGAAGTTCAAGCGTTTCTCGTTGAGCCATGGGTACCGCGCGGCATACAGTATCAACTCCTTTCAGACAAACCTGGAAAAGCAAAATACCCAGTTTGATGCTGAAACGGGAGATGTGCTACCGGAGACCCTTATCAACAATGTGGTATTGACGGATCAGTTCAATCCTTTGGTGAAAGTGGATTTTGAGATGCAGAATTCGTTCAGTTTTGTTGCCGAGGTACGAACAGACCGAACCCTGTCCCTGAGTTTTGATAACAACCTATTGACAGAGATCAATGGCAAGGAATACACCCTTGGATTGGGGTATCGATTTAAAGACGTAAAGTTTGTGACCAATATTGGTGGGGAAAAGACCCGTTTAAAAGGGGATTTGAACCTAAAGGCCGACCTTTCGTTAAGGGACAATATCACAATTATCAGAAATCTGGATATCGATAACAACCAAATTACCTCTGGTCAGAAACTGATGTCCATGAAGTTTACGGCGGACTATGCATTGAGCAAGAGTTTGAACGCCCTTTTCTTCTATGATCATTCCTTCTCCAAGTTTGCGGTTTCCACGGCATTTCCACAGACGACGATCAATGCCGGCTTTACGCTTCGGTACAACTTCGGGAACTAGGATTTCTCCAATTTGGGCATTTCTTCAATTTTGTTGGTTGGTTTGTTTGAAAAGCTTTGTACGATCCTTTACATTTGCCCATCGACTAATACAAACAAAAAAGGATGAACATACCATCAGAATTAAAGTACACCAAGGACCATGAGTGGGTCAAGATAGATGGGGATATCGCAACTGTGGGCATTACCGATTTTGCTCAGGGAGAGTTGGGGGATATCGTTTATGTGGAGGTTGAAACCCTGGATGAAACCTTGGACAAAGAAGAAGTTTTCGGTACAGTTGAAGCGGTCAAGACCGTTTCCGACCTTTTCTTACCGTTGAGTGGCGAGATTGTGGAATTCAACGAAGTCTTGGAAGATGAACCTGAAAAAGTGAACACCGACCCTTACGGGGAAGGATGGATGATCAAGATAAAGATCAGTGATCCCTCCGAAGTGGATGGCCTGATGAGCGACGAGGATTACAAGGCATTGATCGGTGCTTAAAAAAAACAAATACACCTTATTATTTATAGGCTGGGTACTGTTCATAACAATGCTCAGCTTATTTTCTTTTTCAAATGTGGATTTGGACGGGGTCGGCTTTCAAATTCCCTATGCAGACAAGCTCACTCATTTTGTTTTTTACATGGTTTTTGGTTTCTTGGGCTCTCTTTTTGTCCGGGAACGGACGAGAGGTGCTGTGAATATTCAAAAGGCGACCAAAATTATGGTGGTTTCCGCCATAGCCTATGGCATGCTTGTTGAGGTGCTACAATACGCATTTACCACTGATCGAATGGCGGAATGGGCAGATGTTGTGGCAAATTCTTTGGGAGCATTTGCAGGGATTGGACTTATACGATGGATTTTTTCTAAGGAAAAGCCGTTAAAATGGAAATTTTAATTGTTTATTTAACCAATTAATAATTAAATTAGCAAACACTAAATTTATAAGGATGGAACTAAAAAAGAATCCAAAAGCTGACGTATCAAGAAACAGCACTCTCTATTTTGTGGTAGGGTTGGCCGCTGTTTTGGGAATTGTATACGGAGCCATGGAGTGGAAGAAATACGACAAGTCGAAGGATTATGATATTGCCTTGACAGTAGAGGACCAGTTGGATGAGGAAGTGCCGATGACGGAGCAGATTAAAACGCCACCGCCACCGCCACCACCAGCTGCACCTGAGGTAATCGAGATCGTAGAGGATGAAGAGGAAGTGGAAGAGACCGTGATCGAGTCCACTGAAACCAGCCAGGAAGAAGAAGTGGTTGAGATTGAGGAAGTGGAAGTAGAAGAGGTTGAAGAAGATATTTCGGTTCCATTTGCTGTAATTGAAGATGTACCTGTATTCCCTGGGTGCGAAGGCGCCAAAGATAAAAAAGCTTGTTTTCAGGATATGATGCAGGACCACATCCGTAAAAATTTCCGTTATCCAGAGATTGCCCAAGAAATGGGTGTCCAAGGAAGGGTTAGTGTGGTATTCGTTATCCAGAAAGATGGAAGCATCGGTGACATCAGAATGCGTGGACCGGACAAAAACTTGGAAGCTGAGGCAATGAGAATCATCCAAAAATTGCCTAAAATGACTCCAGGTAAGCAGAGGGGAAGACCCGTAAAGGTTCCTTTTAGTATTCCAATTACCTTTAAGCTTCAGTAAATACATTGGTTCGTTTAGGACCACGGTAAAAAAAAGCCCTGATGGAAACATCAGGGCTTTTTTTATGGCTTTGTTGCAATTCACAGGGTTAACTATCATAAAACCATGTCTTAGGTTGCAAAAGAAGCTTGCTCAGGTTATCTTTGCCAGCCAATTAAGCAAGTGGATGAAATCTGCCCTAGGTTCCGTTAACAATACTACCCTTTCCCTGATTTTTTCGGATTTCAAGGAAATCACCAAAGCCAAGTTGGCCGTCAGTGTGGTGTTTTCTTCCATTGCGGGATACTTCTTGGGTGCCCATGAAATCAATGTGGTTTCTGTGCTGTTGCTCACTTTTGGGGGGTATTGCATGGTAGGGGCCTCCAATGCCTATAACCAAATCATTGAAAAGGATTTGGATGCGCTCATGAAGCGGACCAAAAACCGCCCCATTCCCTCGGGGAGAATGTCGGTTAAGACAGCACTTGCCATTGCCATAGTCTTGACGGTCCTTGGAATTTTGGCACTATTGGCCCTGAGTCCAAAAACGGCAATGTTCGGCGCTATTTCCATTTTCTTGTACACCAGTGTCTATACACCTTTAAAAACAAAGTCGCCACTTTCGGTTTTTGTTGGTGCCTTTCCAGGTGCCATTCCCTTTATGTTGGGTTGGGTGGCCGCTACCGACGATTTTGGAATTGAGCCGGGGACATTGTTCATGATTCAATTTTTTTGGCAGTTCCCACATTTTTGGGCTTTGGGTTGGATGTTGGACGAAGACTATAAAAAAGCAGGATTTAAAATGTTGCCAACCGGGAACAAGGATAGAGGAACGGCCATCCAGATCATATTTTACACATTTTGGATGATTGTGATTTCAATTATCCCTGCCTTTGGCATTACAGGGAGGCTACATTTGTCCGTTCCTGCTGCCATCATTGTGTTGTTGGCAGGTTTGGTCATGTTGTTTTTCGGCATCAAACTCTATGAGAAAAGAGACAATACTTCGGCACGAAAACTCATGTTGGCCAGTGTTACCTACATATCGTTGATTCAAATAGTGTACGTTTTAGATAAGTTTATCAGTTAATATGGATTTGACCCAAGGAACAGAACAGGAGAAAAGACGCAGGGCAAAAAAGATGATGCTCTGGTTTGGGATTGTAAGTTTGATCATGGGCTTTGCCGGCTGGACAAGTGCCTACGTGGTCAGTAGCAAACGGGACGATTGGATCAGTGACTTGGAACTGCCCAGCGCCTTTTTTGTGAGCACTGCCATCATCATCTTGAGCAGCATCACCTATTTGGTGGCCAAAAAGGCAGTTGCAAAGAACAACCAGCAACTTGGGACCATTTTTTTATGGGTAACCTTGGTTTTGGGGATATCCTTTATCATACTCCAGTTCATGGGCTTTTCCCAGATGTTGGAGAACGGTTATTATTTTACAGGCCCTACCAGCAACATTAAAATGTCCTATGTGTTTTTGATAGCGGCAGTACATATTGTACACGTTGTGGCAGGGCTGATCTCGCTCTTGGTGGTGCTGGTGCAACAAATGAGGGGTAAATATGCCCCCACGGATATGTTGGGAATGGAGCTGGGCGCTACATTCTGGCACTTTTTGGATTTTCTTTGGGTGTATTTGATCCTATTCATGTATTTCATGAAATAATTTTTGGTTGGAGCAGTTTTACTTCAACTTTATCTTTTCGAATACATCAAAAAATGTAAATTTGTGAAAGTTTTAATAAAACGACCTTTTTTATGGATGCAACGGTAACAACCGGTACTGAAGACAGCGTTTGGGGAGGCGGTAATAGACCTCTCGGTGCAAGCTATGGAAAAATGATGATGTGGTTTTTCATCATCTCTGATGCCTTGACCTTTTCCGGGTTTTTGGTGGCATACGGTTTTTCAAGGTTTAAGTTCATAGAAACTTGGCCCATTGCCGATGAGGTGTTTACCCACTTTCCATTTATGCATGGAGTAGAAGCTCCCATGTACTATGTTGCCTTTATGACCTTTGTTTTGATCATGTCTTCCGTAACCATGGTATTGGCTGTGGATGCTGGACATAAAATGAAACAGAACAAGGTAATTCTATATATGTTCCTTACAGTTATCGGAGGTTTGATCTTCGTTGGGTCCCAGGCTTGGGAATGGGCTACGTTTATCAAAGGAGACCACGGAGCATTGGAAACAAAGTCAGGAAGAATCCTTCAGTTTGTGGATGCGGAAACAGGTAAAAGGGTGGCATTGGCAGATTTTGCCCATACCTTGCCGGAAGAGCGTGTTAGACAAATGAAGAATGAAGGTATCTGGTTTGAAGGTGAGGGTTACAAGACCTCATTCTCTTTGAACGAGGTGGTGGAAGGCTTCAAGGCAACCCCGAATATCTTGATCCGTACCGAGCAATTGGATGAGGAAGGTGAAAAAACAGTACTTGACAGGGCACAATCCTTAGCAAAGATAAACAATGCAGTACAGGTGGTAGAAGGTGCAAACCTGATCCACAACGAATACGGAAACCGACTTTTTGCCGATTTCTTTTTCTTTATCACAGGTTTCCACGGATTCCACGTGTTCTCGGGAGTGGTGATCAATATCATCATTTTCTTCAATGTGATTTTGGGAACGTATGAGCGCAGGGGCCATTATGAAATGGTAGAGAAAGTAGGTCTCTACTGGCACTTTGTGGATTTGGTATGGGTATTCGTATTTACATTCTTCTATTTGGTTTAAAAAACATCGATTATAAATGGCACACGAGCATAAACTTGAGATTTTCAGAGGACTTCTAAAATTTAAATCCAATACCCAAAAAATATGGGGTGTTCTTATATTTCTTACCATTGTTACCACTGTTGAGGTAGCTCTAGGTATTGTAAAGCCAAGGGCACTTACCCATAGCCATTTATTGGGGATGAAACTCCTTAACTGGATTTTCATTGTATTGACGTTGGTGAAGGCTTATTATATTGCGTGGGACTTTATGCACTTGCGCGATGAAAAAACTTCATTGAGAAGGGTCATTGTATGGACTCCCATATTTTTGATATGCTATCTGATTTTCATCCTGCTTTTTGAGGCGGATTATATCTACAACGTATACAAGGACGGTTTCGTTACGTGGGATTTCTAAGAAAGTATTAACAGCTGAAAAAGACGGTTTTCCAACCGTCTTTTTTTATTTTTGTACAGTTTAAAATCCCATGAAAAAAACAGTAGTCCTCGTTATACTTTTTGTGTTTCCCATTGTGGCCTATCTCTTTTTTGCCTCAGGGGTAAACAAATTTGGGAAGTTGCCCATACTCGCTGAAAATGTGGCCAACATTGCTGCTTGGGATAGCCAGGTAGATTTGCGGGATAAGATTACCATTGTGGGATTTTTGGGAAAGGAACCAAATGCCAAAAAGGGCAACGTGTTCAACCTCAACCAAAAGATTTATAAAAGGTTTGGTAAATTCAACGACTTTCAGATAGTGATGTTGGTGCCAAAAGGAAGTGAGGAAGAGGCCGAATCCTTAAAATTGGAACTAGGCCAACTTTCCGAAGTGGAAAAATGGCACTTTGCTTTCGGTACGGAGGAGGAAATCGTTACTTTTTTCAAAAGTCTGGGAACAAACATTACTTTGGATGAAAACCTTTCAACTCCCTATGTCTTTATCATTGATAAAGATCAAAATCTTAGGGGAAGGACAGATGATGAAGATGAAGGGGTCAAGTATGGTTTTGATACTTCATCAGTAGCGGAATTGAATAATAAAATGGTGGACGATGTGAAGATCATCTTGGCAGAATACCGCCTCGCTTTAAAGAAAAACAATGCCGACAGGAGCAAATAGCAAGAAAAAATACACCTATGTCTGGGTGTCCGCAATCATCTTGATTTTTGGAATATTCGCCGTGTATGAAATTACCAAAAGGATCAAAGGCGGCACTATTGTGGAAAATGACCGGATGAGTTTGGGATTGCAGCATAAGCCGTTGGCATTTGTGGTGAATGAAGGTAAAAAACGAAAAGTGCCGGATTTTGCATTTTTGGATCAGGACAGTATTTTGGTCACCAACAAGGACTACCTTGGTAAAGTATATGTGGTGGAGTTTTTCTTTACCACCTGTCCGACCATTTGCCCGGTAATGACCAAAAACCTAGTGGAAATTGAAAAAACTTTTGAGGGCAATGATGCCTTTGGTGTGGCATCTTTTACCATAAACCCACGTTACGATTCACCTTCCGTGCTTAAAGAGTATGCTAAAAAGTATGGTGTTGTCGATAAGGATTGGCACTTGATGACCGGGGATAGGGATGAAATATATGAACTTGCACAGCAGGGTTTCTATATATATGCCAGCGAGGATGAGGATGCCCCAGGAGGATTTGAGCATTCCGGCATGTTCGCTTTGGTCGATAAAAATGGGTATATTCGTTCCCGTGAAGATGCATATGGGAATCCCTTGATCTATTATAGGGGAACCATTACTGAAAAGCAAGGGGTAAATGCCGAAGGGGAGACCCAGCAGATTACCATTTTAAAAGAGGACATTAAAAAATTATTGGCAGAATGACCGAGGAAGTTTCTTTAAAGGAAAAACGGTTCAATAAATGGATTACCGTCATATCCATTCTAATACCATTGGTAGTGGCCCTGTTGTTCGGCTATAAGATTCCGAATGCAAAACCCTTGTCGTTCTTACCTCCCATCTATGCAACTATCAACGGGGTAACTGCCGTTCTGTTGGTAGCAGCCGTTGTGGCCATTAAAAATGGCAGGGAGAAGCTGCATCAAAAATTGATGACCACGAACATTGTGCTTTCAGCCTTGTTTTTGGTGATGTACGTAGCGTACCACATGACTTCGGAAACAACAATTTTCGGAGGTGAAGGTTTTATCAAATATGTCTATTACTTTATTTTGTTAACACATATTGTGCTGTCCATTTCCGTGATTCCTCTAGTGTTGATAACATATTCCAAGGTGTATTTGGACGATTTTGAGAATCATCGGATTTGGGCAAAATACACGTTCCCTATATGGCTGTATGTGGCCGTCACTGGTGTTATTGTGTATGTAATGATTTCCCCCTATTATCAGTATTAAAAGATGAAGCTTAAAATTATAGTGGTCTTATTGGTGCTCTTGGCATTTCCATCCGTTATGGATGCCCAATGCGCTATGTGTAGGGCCGTAGTGGAAAGCGAAGCCGATGGTAAGACCGCGGAGGGAATCAACAATGGGATTGTTTACCTTATGGCTGTGCCCTATGTTTTGGTGGCCGGTCTTTTCTACTTTATTTATAGGAAAATGAGAGGCTGACCATTGCTTTCGTCTCAACTTTTTTCTGCTTTACTGTAACATTTTGCGTTTTTTTTCATCTAATAGATGTACGCTTGCGTATTTCATCAATCAAAATCGCTAACCTATGTTCGACTTGGAGCGGTGGCAAGAAATCTTTGACACCATACGAAAGAACAAACTACGCACTTTTTTGACGGGGCTTTCCGTGGCCTCTGGAATCTTTATTCTCGTTATTCTTTTGGGTTTTGGGCAAGGTATGCGCAATGGTATTGAGCATGAATTCAAGGAGGACGCCTCTACCAGCGTCTGGGTATGGCCTGGTGTAACTTCCAAGGAATATAAAGGGTTGAACCCGGGGAGAAGGATTCAACTGGTGAACGAGAACTTTGATAATGCATCATCCATGTTCAAATCCGATATTGAATATGGATCGTCCCGCATTTTTGTTCGGGGGATAAGTGTCAACTACGGTAAGGAAGCCCTTATTTATGGTGTGCAGGGCGTTGCCGCCGACTTTCAGTTTATAGAAAATGCCTCCATGATAGAAGGGCGTTTCATCAATTATCAAGATGAAGTTGCTGCAGGGAAAGTGGCCATCATAGGAAACAAAATCAAAAAAGATGTCTTCCATGAAGTTGATTCGCCCATCGGTGAGTTCATAGATATTTCGGGGATTCCCTTCAAGGTAATTGGAGTGTTCAAAGAAATGGAGGAGCGGGAAGAAGAACGTATTTACATTCCCATCACCACGGCCCAAAAAGCTTTTAATGGAGGAAACAGGGTCAACAATATGTCGTTTGCCCTACCCCCTGTGGAGAACTTCGACCAAGCAGTGGCACAGGCCATCAATTTTAAAAATGGGGTAAAGGAATATATACAACAAGTACATACTATTTCCCCAGAGGACAATAGCGCCTTGGAGGTATGGAGTGCCATGGAAGAGGCCAAACGATACTACGGCCTTACCAACAACATTAAACTATTTTTTTGGTTTGTGGGTATCTGTACGATCATTGCTGGCGTAGTAGGGGTGAGCAATATCATGATGATTGTGGTGAAAGAGCGAACCCGGGAAATTGGAATTCGAAAAGCGTTGGGGGCCAAGCCATGGTCCATCATCGGAATGATCTTGCACGAAGCAATTTTTGTAACGGCCATTTCAGGATTTAGTGGTTTGATTTTTAGTATGGCCCTCTTGGAACTTGTAGGCCCCAATATAGAAGTGGATTACGTCCTGAACCCTTCGGTAAATTTCAATGTGGCTTTTTCCACAGTAATCGTATTGATTATAGCAGGAACCTTGGCCGGTTTTGTTCCGGCATATAGAGCAGCAAAAGTAAAAGTGATAGAATCCCTTCGGGACGAATAAACAGCAGGCAATATGTTCAATAAAGACAGATGGCGGGAAATTTTGGAGGTGCTTACCAGCAATGTATGGCGCACCATCTTCACGGCCTTTGGTGTCTGCTGGGGTATCTTTATCCTTATCGTGTTATTGGCAGCTGGTAAGGGCCTTGAAAATGGCATCAAAAAGGATTTTGGGGATATTGCCACCAATACCATGTTCATGTGGACGAGGGCTACAACGAGGGCATATGAAGGCTTGCCACAAGGTAGACGGTTTGAGTTCAAGATAGATGATGTACAGGCCATTCGCGACAATGTTCCCAACCTACGGTTCATTTCACCCAGAAACCAATTGGGCGGATTTGGAGGAAACAACAATGTGGTACGTGGTATTAGGACCGGGGCCTACAATGTGTATGGCGATTACCCGGAAATCATCAACCAAGACCCCATGTCGGTGACCTCGGGCAGGTTCTTGAACTATAATGATATCAACGAAAAAAGAAAAGTGGCCATCATTGGTCTCGGGGTCAGGAACGACTTGTACGATCAAGATGAAGATCCACTGGGGACCTACATCAAAATTCAAGGTGTGAATTTTATGGTGATAGGCACCTATAAAAAGAACAACAGTGGGGGTGGGGAAGAAGGTCAAAAGGAAATCTTTGTGCCCTTCACTTCATTTTCGCAGGCATTTAATAGGGGTGAAGATGTGGGTTGGATGGCCATTACGGCCGAGGATGGCAGTTCCATTTCCAATTTGAAGGACAAAATTGTCAATGTAATGAAAGACAGGCACAAAGTACACCCAGAGGATACCCGGGCCGTCGGCTATTTTGACCTTTACGAACAATACAATAGGGTGGAAAGCCTTTTCGGGGCATTGAAGGCTGTGGCCTACATCGTGGGAATCATGGTGTTGCTGTCTGGAATCATCGGGGTAAGTAACATCATGCTCATTGTGGTAAAGGAACGCACCAAGGAAATTGGCATACGAAGGGCATTGGGCGAACAGCCTTGGTCCATTAAAAAGCAAATACTGATGGAATCCATTTTCTTGACCTTGATCTCGGGAATGGTAGGTATCATTTTTGGGTCGCTGGTCATATTCGGTATCAATTCCCTTTTGGACAGCGTAGGGCCTGTGGACATGTTCATGAGTCCTAGTGTAAGTGTGGGTGTGGTAAGCGGTGCCCTGACCATTTTGATGGTCTCCGGGCTGTTAGCTGGATTTATCCCAGCACAGAGTGCCATTAAGGTCCGACCCATAGAAGCATTGCGAACAGAATAAGAATAGAATCAATCAAAACAAATACAATACTAAAATGAAAAAATCGGTAACCATTATCATCTTGTTGCTCATTGTGATCGTGT
Source organism: Allomuricauda sp. (assembly GCA_020434915.1). Lineage (GTDB taxonomy): Bacteria > Bacteroidota > Bacteroidia > Flavobacteriales > Flavobacteriaceae > Flagellimonas. The sequence continues at coordinate 23,414 of JAGQZL010000005.1, forward strand.
TTGGTGGCTCCATGTATTACCTCTATCAAAAGAACTCGGAGGACCCTGTGGTCTATGAGACAGAAGCACCATCTACGCAGACCATTGTGAAAAAGGCAGTGGCCACAGGGAGCATTCTTCCCTTGGAGGAAGTTCTGATCAAACCGAACATCTCCGGGGTAATAGAGGAAATTTATGTGGAAGGTGGCGACTTTGTAAAATCTGGAGATTTGCTTGCCAGGATCAAGGTGGTGCCAAACCTATCTGCCCTGAACGATGCAAAAAATGCCATTGACGAGGCCAAGATCAGCCTGGATGACCAAAAACGGAATCTGGAACGGCAATCCACTCTTTTTGGGAAAGGGGTCATCTCCAAGGCCGATATGGAACGTGCCCAAGTTACGTATGATCAAGCAAAGCAGGCCTATGCTGCTGCCAATAAGCGATACGATATCGTGAAAACAGGAACCACAAGTGGGTTGAGCAATGCTGCCAATACCATGATTCGGGCAACAGTAAGTGGAATGGTGTTGGAAGTGCCAGTTGAAGTAGGGAATCAGGTAATCGAGAGCAACAACTTCAACGAAGGGACCACCATTGCGGCCATCGCCGACGTGGACAAAATGATCTTTGAGGGCAAGGTGGACGAATCTGAAGTTGGGAAAATCAAGGAGGACCTTCCGTTGGAAATCACAGTAGGAGCCATTGAGAACAAGGTTTTTGATGCGGTTTTGGACTATATCGCCCCAAAGGGGAAAGAAGAAAACGGTGCCATCCAGTTTGAAATAAAGGGAAGTCTTAAAAAGCACGACACTACTTTTATCAGGGCCGGACTCAGTGCCAATGCTTCCATTATTTTGGCTAGGGCCGATAGTGTTTTGGCAGTGAAAGAAGCGTTGGTCCAATTTGACAAGGATACCAAAAAACCCTTCGTGGAAGTGGAGACCGCAGCACAGCAGTTTGAGCGTCGGGATGTGGAATTGGGAGTGAGTGACGGTATTTATGTGGAGGTCAAATCAGGTATCTCAGCAACCGATAAGCTGAAAATCTGGAATGCACTGGCTGAGGAATAGTGCCATAAATCAATCATTTAACAAAAAATTTGAATAATTGCTGTAACAATTTAACAACTTGTAGGTCTAACAGGCAAGAGGTTAAAAAAGATAGCTAACATAACCAATCATGATAGAAATCAAAGATCTTCATAAATCCTATAAAATGGGTAGCAACTCCCTTCATGTTCTGAAAGGGATCAATTTTAAAGTAGAGGAAGGGGAGCTTGTGGCCATTATGGGGTCTTCTGGATCGGGAAAATCCACGTTGTTGAACATTTTAGGAATGTTGGACGGGGCAGATTCAGGTGAGTATAACTTGGACGGTGTGCCGATCAAGAACCTTAGTGAAACCAAAGCAGCCCAATACCGGAACAAGTTTTTGGGTTTCATCTTCCAATCGTTCAACCTGATCAATTACAAAAGTGCCCTTGAGAATGTGGCGTTGCCATTGTACTATCAAAAAGTGCCAAGAAAAGAGCGTCAGGAAAAAGCCATGAAATATTTGGAGCGTGTGGGGTTGAAGCCTTGGGCAAGCCATTTACCCAGTGAATTGTCCGGGGGACAAAAGCAGAGGGTGGCCATCGCACGGGCCATGGCGGCAGAACCTAAGGTGTTATTGGCCGATGAGCCAACTGGAGCCCTGGACAGTACAACTTCTTACGAGGTCATGGATCTGATTCAAAAGATCAATGACGAAGGAAATACCATTTTGGTAGTGACCCACGAAGAGGATATTGCACATATGTGCAAGCGAATCGTTCACCTGAAGGATGGTGTGATCGTGGAAGACAAAAAAATTGAACAAGTAAGGGCGGAACAGTATGTTTGATCGCGACGTTTGGCAGGAGATTTTCAACACCATAAAAACCAATAAACTAAGGACTTTCCTAACGGGGTTCTCAGTGGGGTGGGCCATCTTTATTTTGGTCATGTTATTGGCCTCGGTGAATGGTATGGAAAATGGTTTTTACAACCAGTTCAATGACGATGCCACCAACTCCATTTTTGTGCGGCCCGGTGTCACTTCCAAAGCTTATGGAGGTTTTGAGGCCGGTAGGCGTATCCAGTTGGAGAACGATGACATGGAATACCTCAGTAAAAGTTTTCCAGAGGATATTGAATTCATCAGTGCCCGGTACTATACCAATGTTACCGCGCGCTATAAAAGCGAGACAGGCACATATTCCTTACAAGCCACCAATCCCGAACACCAGTTTATTGAAAAAACGATTGTCACTTCGGGCCGTTATTTTAATGAAGCGGATCAAATAAACAAGGCCAAAGTGGCCGTGATTGGCAAGAAAGTGGCAGAAGATCTCTTCAAAGATGAAGAGCCTTTGGGAAAATTTGTAGAGCTTAATGGTTTGTCCTTTAGGGTTATAGGTATTTTTACGGATGATGGGGACGTAAATGCCGAACAACGTGTATATGCACCTTTGAGTACCTACCAACGTATTTATGGGAATACGAGCAATATCAATATGATAGCGTTGACCTATAATCCAACATATGATGTGCCCAGAGCATTGGAGTTTTCCGAAAAGTTAGAAGATTTGATGAAGAGAAGGCATCGAATTGATCCCGATGATCAGGCAGGTATGTATGTGTTCAACTACGCAGAGGCCTATGACAACATTAATAGTTTTACCGCTGTTTTAAGGGGTGTTGGAATTGGTGTGGCATTTTTGATCTTGATTGCAGGAATTGTTGGAATCGGTAATATTATGGTTTTCACGATCAAGGAACGTACCAAGGAAATTGGGGTGCGCAAAGCCTTGGGAGCCAGGCCAAACCAGATTATAAACTTGGTATTATTGGAGTCCGTTTTTATCACAACCATTTCCGGATTTGTAGGCTTGCTGTTCGCATGGATGATTTTGGCCGCCATTGGCCCTACCATTCAATCGCCAGCCTTCAGCAATCCATCAGTGAATACGGCAACTGTGGTCACCGCTACCGTTATCTTAATTGTTGCAGGGGTTTTGGCAGGTCTGATTCCGGCAATGAAAGCGGCCAATGTAAAACCTATTGTAGCACTAAGCGATAAATAATATTATGTGGTTATTTGACAGGGACTTATGGTTTGAAATTTTTCACACATTGGGCAAGAACATGTTCCGCACGTTCCTGACCATGTTGGGGGTGATTTTCGCTATGGTGATATTGGTGCTTTTGCTTGGTTCCGCCAATGGCATGAGTAATGGTTTCAACAAAATATTTGCCGGAACCGCATCCAACAGCCTCTTTGTATGGGGACAACGTACTTCCATGCCCTACAAAGGCTTTGAAAGAGGTCGTGTCATTCGATACAAAATTGAAGACGCCGAAATTCTGAAAAAGCAAATCCCGGAAATCTCAGTTTTGGCACCCCGAATTGAATTGGGAGACCATAGAGGGGTGGTGACGGTTTATAGAAACGGGCAGACCAGTGGTTCTGCAGTGTACGGTGATTTCCCGGAAATCGATAACATCACCAAAAAGAAACTGGTAGAGGGAAGATTTTTGAACCAAACCGACATCGAGCATTCCAAAAAAGTGTGTGTCATTGGGGAAGAAACCTATAAACTGCTTTTTGACAAAGGGGAAAATGCCATAGGCCAGGACATCAGGATCAATGGGATTTACTTTTCAGTAGTGGGAATCTATAAACCCAACAACAACATCAATATTGATGGGGAAAATGCCGTGTTCATTCCTTTCACCACCTTCCAAAAAGCATTCAATTCAGGGGATAGAATAGGCTGGATGGCCATTGCGGTAGAGGATAATACACCGGTACCGGTTGTTCAAAAACAAATAAAGGACATTCTTAAGGCGAAGTATGATATCCATCCAGATGACGATAGAGCCATTGGAAGCTTTGACATGTCGGAAATCTTTAACAACATTTCTGCCTTTACTACGGTACTTCAAGGGTTTTCCTTCTTTGTGGGCATCTTTACGCTGTTGGCCGGGGTAATCGCGATCAGTAACATTTTATTGATTACTGTAAAGGAAAGAACCAAGGAAATTGGGGTGCGCCGCGCCTTGGGGGCAACTCCAAAGGTGGTAAAGCGACAGATTGTGGTGGAAGCCATTGTATTGACAGCCTTTGCGGGCTTGGTCGGCTTCGCCATTTCGGTTGGAATACTATCGATTATGGATTCCATGTGGGGCAGTGGGGATGATTTCCCTTTTGTAAAACCCATGATCAGTATACCACAGTTCGTGTTTTCATTCGTCCTTATGGTAGGGTTGAGTGTGCTGATCGGACTGTTACCGGCAAACAGGGCCGTTAAGGTACGACCCATAGAAGCATTGAGAG
>JAGQZL010000060.1 GCA_020434915.1 Allomuricauda sp.
ACGGTTGATGGCCACGGTGAAATCGGCCTATGAACTGAGAAAGTCCAAACAGGAAATCCACCATCTCAAAAAGAAGGAGAACAACCTGAAACAGGTAATCAATGAGGGAAGGAACTATATCATTGGCCAATCCAAGGCATTGACATCTGTTTTGAATCTGGTGGCCAAGGTCGCCAAGACGGACGTGAACGTATTGATTACCGGGGAAAATGGAACGGGAAAAGAACTGATTGCCCGAGAGCTGCACCGACTATCTTCCAGAAAGGATGAGGTGTTCATTGGAGTTGATATGGGTTCCATTGCAGAAAATCTTTTTGAAAGTGAACTTTTTGGGCATACCAAGGGTTCCTTCACCGACGCCAAGGAGGATCGTGCTGGAAAGTTTGAGGCGGCCCATCAAGGCACCTTGTTTTTGGATGAAATCGGAAACCTTTCGCTTCAAATGCAAGCCAAGTTGCTTTCATCCATACAAAATAGGTCTGTGGTCAGAGTGGGGTCCAACAAGCCCATCAAAGTTGACATCCGATTGGTATGTGCCACCAACTGTAATCTGGAGCAGATGGTCGCCGATGGACTCTTCCGTGAAGATTTGCTGTATCGCATCAACACCATCCACATAGAGGTGCCTCCCTTAAGGGAGCGGGATGAGGATATCTTGGTCTTGGCCGATTTTTTCCTAAAGAAATTTGCCCACAAATATGACAAACCTGGACTTCGAATCAATAACGTGGCACAGGAAAAACTGATGGAATATCCTTGGCCCGGCAATGTAAGGGAATTGCAACATACCATGGAGCGGGCTGTAATTCTATCGGATGGCAGTGTCCTGAAACCTTCAGATTTCTTATTGCACGCCAAGCCCACGCAATCCTACGGGGATCAACCCATTACCCTAAACGAGATGGAGCAGCAGATGATCTTCAAGGCGCTTGAACAACATGAAGGAAATTACAGTGCGGCCGCCGAACAACTGGGCATATCCAGACAGACCCTTTACAACAAGTTGAAGAAAAAGAACGACTGATGGCCAGTAGAAACTTTTACATCCAGCTGATCATAAGAGTATTGTTTTTGACAATCACGGCCCTGGGTCTTGCTTTTGCCGCAGTGGAAGGATGGTATTTTACCTTGGGTGTTTGTCTGCTTTTGATGGTGGCACAGGTTTATTCATTGATCACTTTTATCAACAGGACCAATAGGAAGATTGCCTATTTCTTTGATGCCATTAAAAATGAAGATTTCACACTAAGATTCCCCGAAGGCGTCACCATCAAATCCTTTAAAGAGCTGAATCAGAGTTTGAACCGGGTCAATGGCTTGATTCAAGAAGTGCACCTGCAATTGCAGATCAGGGAACAATACTATCAGGAAATCCTGAAGCAGGCCAGCATCGGCATCATGACGTATAACGAAAAGGGGCACATTATGTTTGCCAATCCTACGCTGGAGAAACTGTTGGACTATACTCCATTGAATCATATCAAACAGCTGATGCAAGTGGATGAACACCTCTATGATATTTTTAAATCCTTTCAACCGTTTGATCGTAAACTGTTCCAACTGTTCAATGAAAGAGAACAGATCCAATTGGCAATGAAATCCACACCACTGTCTTTGGATGGGCAGTCCTTGCTTTTGGTGGTAGTGCAGAACATTCACAAGGAACTGGATGAAAAGGAAACAGAATCCTGGGTACGCCTTATCCGTGTATTGACCCACGAGATTATGAACACCATTACCCCGATTGCCTCTATTTCAGATTCCATTATCAAATATTATAGAAACAATGGAAAGATTACGCCTTTGGAAGAATTGGAAGAGAGCCAGATCAAGAACACACTAAAGGGACTGGAAGTGATCAAGGAACAAGGAGGCGATTTAATGGACTTTGTACAATCGTATCGAAGTCTGTTGCATGTTCCGGACCCCAACAAGTCCATTGTAAGAGGTAAGGATCTTTTGGAAAAACTGGAAGTACTCATGTCGGCCCGCTTGCATGAAGGAACTCCCGAGTTCAAAGTGCAGTGCCACCCCGAAACGCTGGAATTTTTTATAGACGAAAAACAGATTTCCCAAGTGTTGATCAATTTGGCCAAAAATGCCTTGCAATCCGTGGGTGATATGGAAGGAGGAAAGGTAATCATGATAGCCGGAACCGACACAAATGGGTCAAAATATATTGAGGTGGCGGACAATGGTCCGGGTATCACGCCAGAGGTGATGGAGGAAATCTTTGTGCCCTTTTTCACGACTAAAAGTGAGGGAACAGGGATAGGCCTCAGCCTTTCCAAAAGGGTGATGCAACTGCATGGGGGCAGCATCCAAGTAAGGTCTACCCCAGACCAAGAAACTGTATTCCGATTGACATTTTCATAATAAACAGATGAAAAAGGAGCTATTGCAATTTTGCTGGCAAAACCTTAACGACCGCACTATACGGTTGAAGGCCAGTAACGATTCCCTTCAAGAATCGCTGGATTCCGAAACCAAGAGCACTGCAGGGGACAAACACGAAACGGGTAGGGCCATGGTACAGTTGGAACAGGAAAAATTGGCACAACAATTCCAAGAACTGGAACGGGTCCGGGAAGTGTTGAAGAAAATAGACATTGATAGAAAATCAAGCACAATAGGATTGGGAAGCCGGGTAAAAACCAGTTTTGCGGAGTATTATATTGCCATTTCGGCCGGGGCGTTTGAAAAGGACGGCACCAAGGTGTACTGCATTTCTACCAGTTCGCCCATTGCCCAATTGCTCATGGGAAAATGCAAGGGGGAGGAGTTTGTTTTTAATGGGAACAGCCATTTGATTTTAGAGGTTGAGTGAAGGTTAATTCACTGATGGAGGTTTTCTACTGGCCTTCCTTTGTGCGGACATTTTTTTCAGCTTTAGCCTTTTTTCCACAGAGGTTCTGGTGGGTTTGGTGGGCTTCCGTTTCTTGGGTACTTCCAAGGATTTTTTCAACACCTCAAAAAAGCGTTTCAGCACCAGTTCCTTGTTTTTGTGCTGGCTCCGTGCCTCATCGCACTGAAGGATCAAAACCCCATCATTGGTCAACCTAGACGCCAATTTTTGTTGGATACGTTCTTTTTCCTTGTCGGTCAAGCCTTCGGAATTGGGCAGGTTGAAGGAAAGTTCCACCTTGGAGGAGACTTTGTTAACGTGTTGCCCTCCGGCACCGCTGCTACGCACGGCCTTAAATTGTAGTTCCCTATGTATTTGTTCCTTGTCCAACTTGAAGACGCCTATTAATGGTCTTCAAAGATACATTAAGATAAACGGCCTTACCAATGGGCTGTTTCTTGTCCGAATTGAAGAAGAGGATGGTTCCTTCCTCGGTGGTTCCCTCGTTCAGGTAATGGCTGCCTTTAAAAAAAGAATGTTGCACTTCAACTTTTAACCCGGATGATTTGGAAACCATAAACTCGTGTGGATATACCAACACGGATTTATCTATCTCCGCGTAGGATTTGAGCAATTTGATAGGCACTTGGTTGACTTCTCCGAACAAGGAGGCCGTGTAATAATTGGGAGGGGTGTTGTATAGTTTTTTGGTCTTTTGATCGGCAATGATCCGTCCTTTTTCCATGATCAAGGTACGCTTGGCAAAAGGTAATACATCATTGGGATCATGGCTTGCGGTCAAAACCGTGATGCCTTTTTTCTCCAGATAAAGAAAAAGGTTCCTGCGAAGGGTGTTCCTTTTAAAATTGTCGATATGTCCAAAAGGTTCATCCAGTAAAAGGATTTCCGGTTCCTGTGCCAATACCCTGGCCAAGGCCACTCGTTGTTGTTGGCCTCCACTTAGGAATTGAACCTTGGTCTTGGCAAATTTTTCCATTTCGATCAAGGCCAAAAGTTCTTGGATGCGTTCCTGATGGGTCTCACGTTCAAAAACGGACAGGAATTGTCCAATATTTTCTTCTACGGAGATGAAGGGCATCAGGTCAAAATCCTGAGCCAAATATTTCATGTAAGGCTCCCCGGGCACCAAATTAAAATTGGGACCCAAAGCTTCTGTTTCACCCCAAAAAATGGAACCGTTTTCCACATGGAGCAATCCGTAGATAATTTTCAACAAGGTACTTTTTCCGGAGCCACTTTCGCCCATCAAGGCCAAATGTTTGCCTTGGGCGACTTCGAACGAGATGTCTTCCAGAATGGGTTGGTCCTGATAACCAAAGGAATCGATGCGGACTTTTAGCATTATCTCCAATAAAGTGAGACTTAATTTATGTGTCAGGCGGAGCGCAGTCGAAGCCTTTAGACCATCATGCCAAAAAGCTTGAGGTTCTCGACTGCGCTCGAACTGACAAGAAGTTTAATGGGGCTGCTTGACCCCCTTGTATTTTATTTAATCCTTAAACTCTTTCAACACGGCTTGATTGGGAAGCTCATCATACCCCATATTGAAAAAGGTAAACCCAAAGATATCGGCATATTGCTCAATGGTCTTGCTCACTGGCGTTCCTGCTCCATGACCGGCATTGGTTTCAATACGGATCAGGGTAGGACTGGCACCTGTCTGTTTTTCCTGTAATTCGGCAGCAAACTTAAAGCTGTGCGCCGGTACCACGCGGTCGTCATGATCTCCCGTAGTTACCAAAGTGGCTGGATATTCAGTACCTGCTTTTACATTGTGTACAGGAGAATATCCTTTTATGTATTTGAACATTTCTTCGTTGTCCTCCGAAGTTCCATAGTCATAGGCCCAGCCAGCACCAGCAGTAAACGTATGGTAACGCAGCATATCCATAACACCCACAGCAGGTAAGGCTACCTTCATCAAATCAGGTCTTTGGGTCATGGTGGCACCGACCAACAGTCCTCCGTTGGACCCGCCTCGAATGGCCAAATAATCTTTGGAGGTGTAGTTTTCTGCTATCAAATATTCAGCTGCGGAAATAAAATCGTCAAAAACATTTTGTTTTTGGAGTTTGGTCCCGGCAATGTGCCATTTTTTACCATACTCACCGCCACCCCGAAGGTTGGGCACGGCATAAACACCACCTTGTTCCATCCAAACGGCATTTACAATACTAAAGGAAGGTGTGAGGCTGATGTTGAAACCTCCATAACCGTATAAAATGGTTGGGTTTTTCCCGTTGAGTTCCAAACCTTTTTTATAGGTGATGATCATGGGTACCTTGGTGCCATCCTTAGAAGTATAGAAAACCTGTTTGGACTCGTAATCCTCTGGATTGAAATCGATTTGTGGCTTCCAATACTGCTCGTATTCCCCAGTTTCCACATTGTACTTGTACAAGGAACCAGGGGTGTTGTAATTAGTGAAGGAGAAGTAAAACTCCTTGTCCTCTTTTTTGCCACCAAAGCCACCAGCACTTCCAACACCAGGCAATTTGATTTCACGAACCAATTTTCCATCGTAATCATACTGCAACACTTTGGAAATGGCGTCTACCATATACTCTGCAAAGAAATAACCTCCGCCAGTGCCAGCAGTCAATACATTTTCCGTTTCAGGAATCAGGTCTTGCCAATTTTCGGGAATTGGGTTGGAGGCATCTGTTACAACTACCTTTTTGTTAGGGGCATCCCTATCGGTTACCAAATAAAGTTTGGAACCTTCATTGTCAATGACATAGGTGTCGGAATCAGTATCACCCAAAATAGTGGCCAATTTTGGATTTGCTTCTGAAAGGTCCATCAGGAACAATTTGTTTCCTGAAGTGGATATGGAAGCTGATATGAAAAGATAATTCTGATCTTCGGAAACATACCCGCCTACATAGCGGTGTTTTTCCTCGGGGGTGCCTCCAAAAATAATCTTATCCTCGGATTGTGGTGTGCCCAATTTGTGATAGTAGAGTTTGTGTTGGTCGGTCTTGGCGGAGAGTTCACTCCCTTCAGGTTTGTCGTAACTGGAATAGAAGAAACCATCGTTTCCTTTCCAAGAAATACCACTGAACTTGATATCCACCAAGGTGTCTTCCACAATCTCCTTGGTTTCTGCATTGATCACAATTCCTTTTCGCCAATCACTTCCGCCTTCTGAAATAAGATAGGCCGCCTTGGATCCATCTTTGGTGAAACTCAACCCCATCAAGGAAGTTGTGCCGTCTTCTGAAAAAGTATTGGGATCTAAGAAGACTTCTTCTTCTCCATCTCCTTTTTTTCGGTAGACCACATATTGGTTCTGTAGCCCATTGTTTTTATAATAATAGGTGTAATCGCCCTCTTTGAACGGGGAACCTACTTTTTCATAGTTCCACAGTTTTTCCAATCGGTTTTTAAGATCTTGCCGGAAAGGAATTTTTTCCAAGTAGCCAAACGTGGCCGAGTTTTGTTCTTTTACCCAGGCCTCGGTTTCTGCACTTCGGTCGTCTTCCAACCAGCGGTAAGGGTCTTTAACTTCGGTTCCAAAATAATTGTCGACCGTATCGACTTTTTTAGTGGTGGGGTAGCTCACAGTAATTGTCTCATTTTTTGGTTCGGTTTTACATCCTACAAATAGTATGGTTGCCGGTAGAATATAAAGTAAACAATGCAGGGAGTTTTTCATCTTGTTTAGAGAATTTTTTAAAAATAAAATTGATTAAGGAAAGGTAGAATTTCTAAAGAGGAATCACTCTGATTATCCACTTGCTTTAAGTTTTTTTTAAGAAAAATTTAATACACTAACATTTTATTACTAAGAAAATTACTACATTCAGGCGAATTAAAACTAATTATCATTATGAAAAGACCTCTTTTAAGAAGTATGGCCTTAGCAGCCAGCACAGGTCTCATCTTGTTTTCATGTACAGATGATGGCCAATCCGAATTGGAGAACATTGAAAATCAAATTGCGCTTCCTGAAGTGGAAGAGGCTGTGTTGTTCAATCAAGGCAGTTATGAGATTGAAGGATCCTACATTATTGTATTTGACCCAAAAGTCACAGGTGATGTCGGAGCTAAATTCCCATCGGATTATAAATCAGCTAAAAATGCCGTTAAACAATTGGCTACTGAAGTTTTGGGTGGCCTACAAATGAAGGGAGATGTAATCGATCATGTGTATAGCAAGACCCTGACCGGGATATCTGCTCGATTGACTCCCGAACAGGCAATACAACTTGCCGGTGATAGCCGCATAGCCTATATCGAAAAAGATCAAATGTTCACTTTGGCCCCACCTCCTGGAAAAGGACCCGGTGGCGGCGGAGGCGGAGGCGGCTCCACAGGCCAAGAAACTCCTTGGGGCATTGCCCGTGTAAATGGTGGTACTACCTACACCGGAAATGGAGTGGCATGGATTATCGATTCAGGGATTGATTCCAGCCATGAAGACTTGAACGTGGATGTTAGCCGAGGCTTCAATGCTTTTACCAATGGACCTGACGCGGATTTAACAGTTGACAAGAATGGACACGGGACTCATGTTTCAGGAACGGTGGCCGCCATTGACAATTCTGTTGGCGTAGTTGGTGTTGCTGCTGGTGCAACCGTAATTCCGGTTAAAGTTTTGGACCGCCGAGGTAGCGGGTCGTATTCAGGTGTAATTGCCGGAATTGACCACGTGGCTGCCAATGGTTCCAATGGTGATGTAGCCAATATGAGCCTTGGTGGTGGATTTTCCCAAGCAGTTAACGATGCCGTGATTGCGGCTTCTTCTACTGTTAAGTTTGCCATTGCAGCCGGAAATGAAAGTTCTGATGCCAATGGTTCCTCACCTGCATCTGCCAATGGAAACAACATTTATACAATTTCTGCCATGTCAGAAGGGGATATTTGGGCCTCTTTCTCTAACTATGGAAACCCACCGGTTGACTATTGTGAGCCAGGTGTAGCCATTAAATCCACATGGCCAGGAGGATACAATACCATTAGCGGTACTTCCATGGCTTCCCCACATGCTTGTGGTCTATTGCTTTTGGGCAACATAAGCAATGGCGGAACTGTTAGTGGTGATCCCGATGGTAATGCCGATACGATTGGAGTAAACTAACCCTATCACTATAAATGAAGAAGGGGCCATTTGGCCCCTTTATTTTTTGTTTGCCTAAAAGGCTATGAGATGGCTTCCGAAGTATTGGAAACCAATTTGTTTTCCACCAAATACTCTGCAATCTGTACGGCATTGGTTGCAGCCCCTTTGCGCAGGTTGTCCGCCACGATCCACATGTTCAAGGTGTTGGGTTGAGTCTCGTCCCTACGAATGCGTCCCACGAAAACCTCATCCTTGCCATTGGCATAAATGGGCATGGGATAGGTGTTGGTAGCCGTGTTGTCCTGTACCACCACCCCAGGGGTCTCACTCAACAATTTTCGAACTTCGGCCAAATCAAAATCGTTGTGAAACTCCACATTTACCGATTCTGAGTGACCTCCAGCAGTTGGAATACGAACCGCGGTTGCGGTAACGGAGAAGGTTCGGTCATCCAATATTTTTTGGGGTTCACGGGCCAATTTCATTTCTTCCTTGGTATAGCCATTATCCAAGAACACATCACAGTGTGGCAATGCATTTCGATTAATGGGATAGGGATACGCCATTTCTCCTTGAATACCGGCGGCTTCGTTTTCCATTTGCTGTACGGCTTTAACACCAGTTCCAGATACGGATTGATAGGTTGAAACGATTACACGTCTCATTTTATATTTTTTGTGCAACGGGTCCAACGCCATTACCAATTGAATGGTAGAACAGTTGGGGTTGGCAATGATTTTGTCTTCAGCAGTCAATTCGGAAGCGTTGATTTCTGGCACCACTAATTTTTTGGTGGGGTCCATACGCCATGCCGATGAATTATCAATGACTGTGGTACCCACTTCAGCAAATTTGGGTGCCCATTCCAATGAGGTATCGCCTCCTGCGGAGAAAATGGCAATATCGGGTTGGGCCGAAACTGCATCAGCCAAACCGATTACCGTATATTCTTCATTCTTATAGGATAGTTTTTTGCCCACGGAGCGTTCCGAGGCGACCAACAATAATTCGGTAATGGGGAAGTTGCGTTCTTCCAACACTTTCAACATGACTTCGCCGACCATTCCGGTGGCTCCAACAACAGCTACTTTCATCGTAATCTAATTTCTTGATGCAAAGGTAGTCCAGTCGGTGGTTTAAACAAGCATTATAGCATTCAATAATCAAAAAATAACAAAATGTTATAAATAAAACAACCATCAACATGTTAGCGAAACACATTGATGGTTTTAATGATTATTGTGGTATAGCGGTCGTATCGATAAATTCGGTACGTACGATTTTTATTTCTTCAACAAATCGCGAATCTCTGCCAACAACTCCTCTTGGGTCGGTCCTTTTGGAGCTTCTGGGGCAGGTTCTTCCTTCTTCTTCATCTTGTTCACACCTTTAACGATCATAAACATCACAAAGGCTACGATCAAGAAATCGATAACATTGGTAAGGAACTCGCCATACATCACGGCAATTTCCCCGACCGTTTCCCCGGCATCATTCACAGTGCCTTCGGTAATCACATATTTTAGATCGTTGAAGTCTGATTTGAACAACAATCCGATCAATGGGGAAACAATTCCACCGGTAAAGGATGAAACCACTTTGTTGAAAGCGGCACCCATAACGAAACCTACGGCGATATCCACCAGGTTTCCTTTCATTGCAAAGTCTTTAAACTCTTTTAGAAATCCCATTTTATAGTCAAGTATTGGTTAATCTTTAACAAATTAAGCAAAAAAGGGAATTCTTCCATTAAAAAAAAGAAAAATCAATCGTCTAGGACCACTCTTTTCACCCGTTGGGAAATGGCCGTCAGGATTTCATAGGAGATGGTACCGGCTCCAGAGGCAAAATTCTCTGCCGATTTTTGGGGACCAAAAACAATTACCTCATCGCCTTCTTTGCAATCGATTCCGGTTACATCCACCATGATCATATCCATACAAACATTGCCTATGATGGGAGCCATTTTTCCATGGATGAGGACAGAGGCCCTTCCTTTTCCATAGGGCCTACCTATGCCATCTGCATGGCCAATGGGCAGTGTTGCCGTTTTAATGGGACCATTGGACTTAAATGCGCGATTGTAGCCTACGGATTCATCCGCTCCAATTTCATGGATTTGGGAGATGATGGTCTTCAGGGTTGCAATGGGTTTTAATTTGGGGTCAATCTTGGCATCGTTTCCATAGCCGTACAGTCCGATGCCGCTTCTTACCATTTCAAACTGTGCTTGGGGGTAGTTGATGATGCCGGAGGTGTTCAACATATGGCGCATTGGGACATAGCCCAATTTTTGGATGATTGCGTTGCCCAACTTCTTGAAACCATCTATTTGGGCTATACTGAATTCCTGCTCTTTGGGGTCTTCAGAGGCCGCTAAATGTGAAAAGATGGAGACAACCTTAATTTCCTTAGTATCTTTTAGTTTGTCAACGATAGTGTCGATATCTTCCTGATTAAAACCCAGTCGGTTCAACCCGGTGTTGAACTTGATATGCACCGGATAGTCAACCTGCTTTTTTGCCTTGGCCGCTTCAATAAATTGCGACAGAATATGATTGGAATACAAACTGGGCTCCAGACAGTAATCGATTATCCCATCAAAATTGGAAGCCAAGGGGTGCAACACCAAAATGGGCGTTTTTATTCCGGCATCTCGCAGCAAAATACCTTCGTTTACATAGGCCACGGCAAAATAATCCACACCGAGTTTCTCCATTTTCTTGGCTACGGCCACCATATCACTGCCATAGGCGAATGCCTTTACAACGGCCATGAATTTGGTTTCAGGGGCTATTCTGGACCGTAAATAATTGTAATTGTGTTCCAAGGCGGCGAGGTCCAAGAACAAAGTAGTCTCCCCAACCTTATCCATTGGAGCTCTTCTTTTTGGGGTCCACTTCTTCCGATTCCACATCCATTTGACTGATGCGTTCCCGCAACATGGCCTTGTAGAAAGCGGCCCGGCTCAAAGGTTCATATTCTTCAGTTTCCCCCAACAACACCAATTTTTCATTGTGTGATTTCCGAAAGCTGTAATTGGCCAAGTTGCCCGTTCGGGTGCACACCGCATGTACTTTGGTGACATACTCTGCCGTGGCCATAAGGGAAGGCATGGGACCAAAAGGATTTCCCTTAAAGTCCATATCCAATCCAGCCACCACTACCCTAACACCTTTGTTGGCCAAATCGTTGCAAACCGTAACAATCTCATCATCAAAGAATTGGGCTTCGTCAATGCCCACCACATCACAGTCGTCTGCCAACAAGCGAATATTGGCGGCGGCAGGAACGGGGGTAGATCGTATTTCATTGGCGTCGTGGCTTACCACCATTTCTTCATGATAGCGTGTGTCCACGATGGGTTTAAAGATTTCCACTTTCTGCTTGGCAAACTGGGCCCGTTTGAGTCTTCGGATAAGTTCTTCGGTTTTTCCCGAAAACATGGAGCCACAGATGACTTCTATCCATCCAAACTGTTCTTTATGATTGACCGTGTTTTCGAGAAACATACCGTATTTTTGAAAGAATTTGTGTGTTTTCCCGTTATATTGGGACAAGCACAAAGCTACTAAAAAAATGTACCTCTGACTTTGGATTGAAATTTAACCTTTCGTTCATAGTGGTATTGGCAAAATGGTTATATTTTTATAAGAAATAATAGAGCTATGATCAGGAAATTGAGGGAAGAATTGATAAAGTTGTCTACTGAGATCATTACAGCAAGGGAAGACTCGGACCTTACCCAATTGTATGACAAGGCCAAGGAAATTTATGAAAAATTGGCCGTGCTCAAATTTATTGATGAAAAATTGGCCGACGTACAAGTGGATGTTTCCAAAAATGTGATCGCCACTCGGTTTGAAAAAGTGGCCAATGCCGTGTTGAGTGGAAATTTGTCCGTGCCGGAAAGCAACCCACACGAAGAGGATATCATGACCCCGGGAATGGACACCATTAAGCACATGGTTTCCGAAATGCCTTCTGAAGCTGCTTTGGAGCAAGTGTTTGCCGAGTTTGTCGCCAAACCCGAATACATGAAAAACGACAAAGAGCAGGTGACTCCCAAAGAAGTGGTACGCCCCCAATCCCTGAACGATAAATTGGCAAAAGACCTTCAAGTGGGATTGAATGATAAGCTAGCCTTTGTAAAACACCTCTTCAACAATAGCATGGAGGATTATACCCGAGTGCTTTCCCAACTCAACACCATAGATACGGAAGAGCGCTCCATTGCTTTCATCAACAACATGGTGAAACCCGAATACAACAATTGGGAAGGCAAGGAAGAATACGAGGCCCGTTTTGTGTCCTTGATTGAAAGAAGGTTCGCTTAAATTTTCTTTTTTCAAATTGAATTGATGGGAAGGCCGTAACTTTGGCCTATGGGAAAACTATACCTGGTACCAACACCAATCGGAAACTTGGAGGACATGACCTTCCGAGCAATTAAGGTTTTGAAGGAAGTGGATGTGGTTTTGGCCGA
>JAGQZL010000061.1 GCA_020434915.1 Allomuricauda sp.
GGGATTATTCTAGATTCTAATGGGAATGAAATCGAACGATTCAAAAGCTTTCACGATGGCATGGGGAAAGTACAATTTAAACCTAATACTGACTTAGGTTATTTTGCCAAAATTACCAGCCCCTTTCAATCAGATTCGCTTTATACTCTTCCAAAAATCTATACCGAGGGGACAAAGATTTCATTAAACGACCACAAATCCGATCAAACTGTTTGGGACATATTCACTACAACACAAGCTAAGGGTACTTTTCAAGCTTTGGATGTTTTGAACAAAATACTTTTTGAAAAGCCAGTGACATTGCAGAAAGGTACCAATTTTATTTCGGTCAATATTTCTGAATTTCCCAGAGGTATCACCAAATTTCGTCTTTTAGACGCTCAACAAAATGTAGTCAGTGAACGATTGGTCTTTTTGAACAACCATAAAGAACTCATTATTGACCTCAAGTTGAACAAAGACAACTTCGCCCCAAGAGAAAAAGTGGTTTTAGAGATTGAAACCAAAGATTTCTATAATAAACCCATCAGCAGCAATATAGCTGTTGCTGTCACCGATAATGCGTTGCTTTCATTTGCAGATGACAAACAGGACCATATTGATAGCTACCTGTTAATGTCGAGCGAATTAAATGGCAAAATCCATGAGCCCTCATTTTATTTTGACCCAAAAGAAGGAAACTCTGATGAAGCAATTGATTTGGTGATGCTGACCCATGGTTGGAGAGATTATATTACCAACCCAATAGAAAGCATACGTTTTTTTCCTGATAAAAGAAACTTGATTGAAGGTCAAATATTGGACAAAAATGGTAATCCTATTACCGCAAACCTATTTTTGTTCGAAAGCGATGGTGAAAAAGCTTTGCAGTTCAAAACAGATGAAGGTGGTAGCTTCCGCTGCAAAATAGGCGATGCAAACTCTTATATACTCGTAGCATATCGAGAAGACAAACAATCTTTGAAAATTTCTGAAAACTTGGTTGGCAACAAAGTCTCCAAAGGTTTCAAAAGCGAATCCAAAACAAAAATTCCCCAGCAAAAAAAGAATGAATTCCCAAATACAGAAAACGTTGAAAAACCGCTTCAAAAACCAGTACAAGAAACAGCCAAACTTGCAACAAGTTTAGCGGAAGATACTCAATCTTTAGATGAAGTAGTCATCGTCGGCTATGGTTCCAATACTACAAAAAATGCATTGGGCTTTGCTCTAACTTCCATAGAGACGGATGAAATCAATGGCCTTTCAAGCACCGTGAGCCAACTATTACAGGGGCGAGTAGCAGGTGTTCAAATCACGAATTCGAGTGGAATGGTCGGTGCAGGCACAGTAATCAATGTGAGAGGCCTAGGTTCGATAAGGGGTGCCAATCAATCCCTTTTTATCATTGACGGGGTTCCCTTTACCGATAGTTTTACAGGTGATCAGAGTGCCGAATTACAAAACTTGAATCCATCCGATATTGAAAGTGTCTCTGTACTAAAAGGGGTTGCTGCAACAACGCTATATGGTTCCCGAGGGGTAAATGGAGCAATTATAATCAACACAAAAAAAGGGAATTACGGATATGATGATAAAATCTTGGCTCGAAAAAGGTTCAATAACTATGCAGTTAAAGCTATTTATAAAAATCATGGCCTACCTACCATGAGCACTCCCAAGACCTTTTATATGCCAGTCTACGATGCCGTCGAAAATGTATCAGAGAGGTCTGATTTTAGAAAGACCCTTTATTGGAACCCTGTAGTACAGACAAACATTGAGGGTAAAGCCAAACTGGAATTCTATAACTCAGATGCAATAACTTCCTTTAATATTACAGCTGAAGGAATTTCCCATAATGGCTTGATAAACCATGTTGAATCTGTATATAGCATACAACGTTCCCTTAGTGTTTCAACAAAATTGCCAAACTATTGTTCGTTAAACGATACGATAAAAATCCCTATTACAATTTCCAATAACACTGATAAAGAGCTGACGCTAAAACTGGATGTTCAGATTCCAAAACAATTTTCGCACATCAACAAGAAAGGTATGATGGACAGTGTTTTGGTTACTCCAAAAGGGTATCTCTACAAGGAATTAATACTGGTACCAAAGGAGATAGGTAAAAACTTAACATTAAAGGTGGGAGTGCATAACCAAAATTATGAAGACGGTTTTAGCAAGGAGATTTCCATATTGAGCCCATATTTTCCGGTTGAAACTTCAATTTCTGACTCAAAAAATGGAACATTTACTTTTAACATCAACAATCCCGTTCCCGAAACTACCCAAGCACATTTAAAAGTTTATCTCGATGTTATCGGAGATGTCATGAACGGCATTGAAGGCATGATTCGGCAACCCTATGGGTGTTTTGAACAAACCTCTTCGGCTACATATCCAAATGTTATGGTACTTAAATATCTCCAAGAATCAGGCAAAAACAACCCTGAAATTGAGGTGCTGGCCATGGATTTCATCAAAGAGGGGTACAAAAGGTTGATTGGTTTTGAAACATCTGAAGGAGGTTTTGAGTGGTTTGGCCATACTCCCCCACACGAAACGTTGACTGCGTTTGGAATCTTGGAATTTACCGAAATGAAAGAAGTCTATGCAGGAGTGGACCAAAAAATGATTGATAGGACCATTAATTGGCTGTTGGGACAAAAAGATGGCAAAGGTGGTTTTCATAAAAATGAAAAGGGATATGACAGTTTTGCCAGTTCGCCAGTAAATGTGGCCAATGCATATATTGTATATGCGCTGAGCGAAGTGGGGCTTAAATCAGAAATTGAAAGAGAATACAGAAGTTCCCTTGAAGAAGCTTTAAAGTCCGAAGATGCTTATCGTATGGCCTTAATGGCTTTGGCGAGCCATAATTTGGGCAATAAATCCGAATACCAAATATTAATTGACGAATTACTCGCTCAAATTAAAGGGAAGGGCTATGGCAAATTCTCGGTTGAAAATACCATAACCCGATCCTATGGTAAATCCAAAGAATTGGAAACAGCAGCATTCGTTGTTCTTTCACTGTTAAAACAAGGACAAAATATGGATAAAGTTGCTGAAGGCATTCAATATTTAACCTCAAATAGGGAATATGGGCGTTTTGGAAGTACCCAAGCAACGGTAATGTCCTTAAAAGCTCTGATAGAATACACCAAAAAGCAAAAGCAAACAATTGTAGAAAGTGGCAATGCCATTCGATTGAAGGTCAATGGAGAAACAATTGAACGAAGTTTGCTAAAAACGAAAAATGGAATACTTGAAATTGATGGGATTGACAAATTCTTGTCGAAGGGAGAACAAGTTGTTGAAGTTCTATTCAAGGATTCCGATAAGACTTTTCCATATTCGATGGATATTCAATGGGAAAGTTATCTGCCTAAATCGTCTTCAGAAACCCCTGTTAAACTCAAAACCAGTATAATTCAGCAAAATGTCACCATTGGTAGTTTAGCTAGAATGAAAGTAGGCATTACAAACGAAACCGATGATTCTGTTTCAATGACAACCGCCGTTATTGGCATTCCAAGTGGTGCAAGTCTACAACCCTATCAGCTTAAAGAACTACTGGATACACGACAAGTTGATTACTATGAGGTTTTTGACAATCAACTGGTCTTATATTGGAAAAGTATGAAGCCATTGGAAGAAAAGGAGATTAACTTGGATTTAAAGGCAGAAATTGCTGGAAACTTTACCGCATCGGCAAGTACTATTTATTTATATTACGGTGATGAAAATAAACATTGGGTTCCCGGCACTTCAATTAGAATAAGTGAAGCATCAGAAAAGTAACACAACTAAAAGAATTAATCAAAACATATATATTTGCACCACAAATGAAAAATACTAGAGTACATATCAAGGAGGGAGCACTGTTCAGTAAGTGTAACTATCGCTGGATATTGGAATTATCCACGCGTAAGGGACGTGATGTGTCTAGTTGTGAATCTATTTTATAGTAATGTAAAGCAAATCATGATACAATACACAAGCGTCCAACAACATTGGGCGCTTTTTTTATGGAAAATTTTAAAGAAATGAGTGAAAATTAAAACGACATAAAAAGGAATATTTGAAACTGAAATCAATTGAGAGACAGGTGATTGTACAACTATTCAAAATCCGCTGAAAAGCGGACAGGTAGGATATTATCTAAATTGAATTTAACTAATTGATTTTCAGTTAATTAAATCAATATTTTTTTGTGTATTTAAAATATTGGTTTCATATTTGCACCGTCGAATCAAGAACGACACAAGTGAATCATAACAGTAAAAACGAAGCTATGCTTTTATATCCAAGTTGTTTTAAAAGCCGATTGCTCAGTGAGCGATCAATCAGAAAGCTTCGGTTCTTTCCATAAGGAGCACAGTCTCCCATAAAGAATCCGAAGCATTCAAGAAAATGGAGTGTTTCGGATTTTTTTATGTCCAATTACCGCATAAACATTTCCGAGGCCAATGCAAACCGCATAATGGGATGGGCATGTCCATACCCAAAATGCACTAAGAAATTTATAACATGGAAAGAACAAATTATAGCATGTACCTGTTCAAGGCACTGGATGCATATCCGTATGACCTTGAGGAAGCAATCGAAGCATTGAACTATGCCCTATCCTATGATGACAAAAATGCAAAAGCACTTTGTCTGATGGGAAAGGTATACGCTGAGCAGTTGGGTGAATATGAAGCGGCCAAGGAATGCTACGCCCAGGCCATGGCCAGCAATATGGAAGTGCCTTATATATACCCTGATTATATCAGGACCTTGATCATGAACGAGGATTATGAAGAAGCCCAAAAGCTATTGGATTTCGCCATGGCCCTGAAGGCAGCCGACAAAGCAGCTTTGTATTTCTATCAAGGCTTGCTCAACGAGGTACAAAGCGAGTACAAGGAAGCGATCAATGCATACAAGCAAGCAAAAAAGCACGGGCTGAACAATGAATTCATAAGAAGGATTGAAGAAGAGATAGGTCGTGTAAAAAGAAAGCTTGGGAAGAAGAAAAACAAAAACAAGAAAAAACGAAAGGAGGATAAATCTAAAAACCGCTCCAAATAAGGGGCGGTTGCATGGGAGTGCGCCGAAGTTGGAGAGTCGGGGCGGACTGTAAATCCGTTGTCTTTGACTGAGTAGGTTCGATTCCTACCGCTCCCACCATAGATTTAAAGCATATTGGGTATCCATGTCCCTAAAAACTTGGGGTTGGAAATCAAATACAAACAGATGTATCAAAGTACCGTAACTCACTGGCTAGAGTGCCCAACTGTCTCTTGGGAAGCAATGGGTTCGATTCCCATCGGTACTGCAAGGAGGGTAGGCAAATATTGGTTCGTTGCGCTCGCCTGCTAAGCGAGTCTATCGATACGGTAGTGAAGGTTCAATTCCTTTGCCCTCCGCAAAATGACAAGGTGGCTGAATGGTCAAGGCAATGGATTGCAAATCCATCGATTATGAGTTCGAATCTCATCCTTGTCTCACTATAACAAATGCTCCATTAGCATAGTGGCCAGTGCATCCGGCTTTCTACCGGAAGACAAGGGTTCGATCCCCTTATGGAGTACAGGACAGAGCGTGTAAAAAATGTCTGGCAGACATTTTTAGCGAATGGGCCAGATGGCGCAAAGGCAATTGCTCTAAAGTTGAATCTGATTAGGGGTTAATCTTGGGTTCAAACCCCAATGCCTCAACAATATGCAGGGATGGCGAAAATGGTAAACGCGCCTGATTTAGGATCAGGAGATTGAGAGTTCGAATCTCTCTCCCTGTACAAGGCTCCACTAGCCCAAACGGTAGAGGCAAAGGACTTAAAATCCTTAAAGTCCAAGTTCGAATCTTGGGTGGAGTACAAGACCTGTGATGTAACGGCTAGCATGCAAGAATTTGACTCTTGCCAAAAAGGTTCGATTCCTTTCAGGTCTTCAAGGAACAGTAGCAAAGCTGGTCAATGCAACGGATTGAAGATCCGTGGATACAGGTTCGAGTCCTGTCTGTTCCACATATAGGAATATAGTTCAATTGGATAGAACGCTAGGCTACGAACCTAGAGATGCGAGTTCAAGTCTTGCTATTCCTACAATGGGACAAATGAAAATTAACTACGCATGAACATTGCGTAGTATAAATTCAACTTTGTTATGCAGTTAAAAACCTCTTTAGCTCAAAGGGAAGAGCTGTGGTAAAAGACCTTGGATCGTAACCATGGAGTGATTGGAAGATGTTGTTGGCGGCATGCCTGCCAATGAATAGAATTTGCAGAAGCACCGAAATGAACAAGGATCAAAGTAGGAAAGCGCATTTAGAGCCAATCTGTTCGTCTCGACGAAAGTGTCAGTTCGAATCTGGCAAGGGGTACTATGTTCATTGAAACATTATCCATTTAAAGGATAATAAAATATCAAGCGGGTCTTGTTAGGTGTTTCTGTAGTGCACTATTGTATGGAACGTTGCCGAGAGGTATCATGCTTTCATGTACAACTTGACTTGGAGGTTTCGGCTGTTTTCCAAAAAATGGCCCCCGATTCTGTGAGTCATGGGTTCGAATCCCATCAATCTCAAAGGGATTGTAGTTCAGTTAGGGTAGAACAACAGAAGGATGCGCAGGTTCGATTCCTGCCGAGGTCACCATTTTTTTAGATCTCGTAGCTCAGTTGGCTAGAGCACCACGCTCATAACGTGGGATATGGATTGTGTTTCCATACAAAAGCCGACCATCTTGTAAAACTGGTCCCCAGCCTGTCACGCTGTAAAATTGGCAAAAAACAGTGCATGCAGATCCGTTGGATGTCCATTTGGGCACACGACAATCTGAAAAGTACCTTGAAACCGGAATGCATTGTCAAGTAAAGGGTTCACTTTTTTGTTGTCAGCCCATTTGGATGTACTAGTTGCCCTGCAACTTGAGCTCCAATTTGGCCCACTGCTCAAAACTGGTCTTGGAACTTGGCAATGATCGGGTTTCCGTAGTGGACGGATGATTTGTATCCACTGTTTTTTTAATACGAAATGAATCAACTAAAAATACCCTTAGGATAAATGCGGTACCCGTAGCGGATATCCCAAGCTAGCAAAGCCACAACAGGCCTTGCGTCCAATGATTGTTTAATTAAAAATGTAAAAAAATGAAACGAGTAAGAATCAATGCGGGAAAAGTAGGTTTGGTTTTTAAAAAGGGAGATTACAAACGAGTGATCGACCATGGCACCTATTGGTTGTGGTTTAATAGGAAAATAGTCCAATACGACCTTACAAGACCTTTTGCAGCCCCAATAGCAGCGGAGATCTTGCTCAAGGATAAACGATTGGAGGCAATGCTTCATGTGGTCGAGGTCAAGGACAACGAATTGGCCGTGGTCGTTGAGAACGGAAATTTCAAGCAGGTGCTTACCGCAGGTAGGTATTTCTTCTGGAAAAATCTGTTGGACTACAAGTTCATTACCGTGGACCGCAGCAAGATTGAAATCACTGAGGAAATCGATAAGTCCTGGTTAAGTCGGACTGAATTGAGCCAATACATCCGTTTATTCGAAGTGGCAGCGTATGAAAAGGCCATTATGCTAGTTGACGATGTGTATGCCAAAACCCTTGCAGGTGGTACTTATCGCTTCTGGAAGAACGACACCACCATTAAAATTGCAAAGGCGGATATGCGCCAATTGCAATTGGAGATTGCCGGACAGGAATTGTTGACCAAGGACAAAGCCGCCGTTCGTATCAACTTTTATACACAGTATAGAGTAATCGATATTGAAAGGGCGCTCTTGGAAAACAGGGACTATGAAAAGCAGCTTTATATTGCCATGCAACTTGTATTGCGTGCCTATGTTGGTGGATATAGCTTGGATGAGCTTTTGGAACGCAAGGAGATCATTGCGGAAGCGGTGTTTGACAATATCAAAACGGAGGCCACCAAATTAGGGGTGACCGTTTTGAACTGTGGTATCCGTGATGTGATCCTTACTGGGGAAATGAAAGATATCATGAACCAGGTTTTGGTGGCACAGAAAAAGGCCCAAGCGAACATCATTACCCGTCGTGAAGAGACCGCTTCTACCCGAAGCTTGTTGAACTCAGCAAAGCTGATGGAAGAAAACGAAATGCTCTTCAAATTGAAGGAGATGGAATACGTTGAAAAGATCGCCGAAAAAATCGGTGAGATCACCGTCTCTGGTAACGGGGGTATGGTAAAACAATTGCAAGAGATCTTCTCTGTCAATAAGTAGATTGGAATGCGCCAGCAAGAGTTGGCGCATTTTTTCTTATTTGGGATGACTGAATCATTGACGAAATCTTATATTGTTGAAAATCATTGTTTTAATGCTAAAATCTTGAAAGTATCCCCGTTAAGAACACGAAAAGCAAAAAACAACTTTTTAACACAAATCTCAAGTGTTTAACTATCAATAAAAATGGTAATAATATTCAGATTATTTGTTTTCAGCTTTAAAGCATAATCATTAATCCTCAAATCAATCTTTAGTTCAACGCTTTGAAAAAATTGAACTGACAAACACTATATCCAAAACTTTTGTAGCTTCCCAATAACTAGGTTTCACTAAGAAGTTATAAATGGCAGCTAGCAGAGCATTCCTTTTGATTTTTCCTTCTCAATCGTGCCAAAAATTCTGGTCTCAGCTTTGAGCTATTTTCATCCATTTAAAGCAACACCTTCAGCATAGTATGCCAAAGGTGTTTGCACTTATCTGTTTGAGATTCTAAAAATCTGTCCAAGCCCTAATAGCCCTTGTTGAAGCAGCACTTGTTTTATTTAAATAAGAATATATTGTACCAGCAGCTGGGCCCGAGAATACAATAAATTCAGCATTGTATGCATCATTCTCGGTAGAACTCCAATATTGCATCAAGAAGTCATCACCTCCATTGGAAAGGATTACGGGCTTAATGATAGACAAGTTGTTATATACTTCTATCCATTCATCTGAACTTGGCAAAAACCAGTCATCATAACCATTTAAGCTCAAGTTGGAAACAAGCTCAGCTGCAGTTCCTGAAGTTGCACATCCAGCGGAAATGATGGCAGTGGTATTTGTTTCTCCTGTACCTATGGTAGCTCCTGCTGCTCCAGTTAAAACACCTGAGCATCCCCAAGTGGAACTGCTGGATTGGTTCGTAAGCGCTATGACCAAACCTTCATCCCCGGTAGGGTTCACCCAAAAAATGACACCACCAAATTTGTACTCCCCGATTTCGTTTACATCGTTAAGAGCAACAAAAGCATTGGCAGAAACTGATTGCGTACCGTTGCTTACGGAAATGGTCGCCAGCATATTGGGGTTGGTCTCAAAATCAAAAAGGGTTTCATCGGCAACCGATAGTTCCCCTGTGTTTTGGTCTATGCTAAAAGCACCGGCAGGATTCTGGAACGTAATGGCATAGGACAAATTGGAACCACTTGCTTGTAAGGCTCCGATGACATCCCCATTGGATGGGTTTTCATCTAGGGTTAAGTCCGTATTTTGGGCAGCCACTTCGTCAACATCATTTAAGTTGATGGTTACTGTAGCCGTGGCTGTTTCTGCGCCATTATCCACCAAAATAGTTGCGGTGATCACAGGGTTGGTCTCAAAATCGAACAGATTGGGATCAACCACCGACAATTCCCCTGTACCGGCGTCTATACTTAAGGCGCCTGTTGGTGTTTGGGATGTAATGGAGAAACTTAATGTACCACTTCCATTACCTTGAATGGTCCCTACAATTTGACCATCTGTAGGGTTCTCATCCATATCAGTTGTAAGATCTTGCGCACTCAATTCCACCACATCATTAAGATCAATGGTCACGGTAACAGGATTTTCGGCGTCTACTATGGAAACAGTGGCGGTCAATGTTGGATTGGTTTCATAGTCGAAGAGCGACGCATCTGCAACGGTCAGTTCGCCCGTATTGGAATCTATGTTCATAGCTCCTGCCGGCGATTGGGATGCTAGGGAAAAACCCGAAGCATTACCCGTAACCTGTACACTGCCTATGACTTGTCCGTCAACAGGATTTTCATCTAGGGTCACCTCTAAATTTTGGGCGGATACCTCGGCCACATTGTTCAAGTTAATGGTAATGTTTGCCGAATTTTCCGAATTTTCCGCGGTAACCGTTGCCGTTATCGTGGGGTTGGTTTCAAAATCGAACAATGAGGCATCGGCCACGGTCACTTCCCCGGAACCGGAATCGATATTCAAGGCCCCAGAGGGGGTTTGGGAAGTGATGTTTAAATTCAATGCCATGCCTTCATCCGTTTGTATGGTTCCTATAGTTTCGCCATCGGCGGGGTTTTCATCGATAGTCACCTCCAGACCTTCTAAGTTGACCTTAATAGTGGTATCATCATCATTGCTGCAACTATAGGTCAGTAGCAAAACGGTCAATAGAAATAAATAGCTTAGTTTGTTTTTTTTTGACATGATTTTGGGTTTGTCGTTTCTAATATAAATTTTGGTTTAAACCATATCAGACCATGAATCCCCATTGAAAAAGAACAATTATCTATAGGTAATCTTAAGCAAGAAATGGTTTTCGCAGTATAAAGGTGCGATAAGGCAATTACCTAGGAAATAGGCAATAGATATTCGTTAAGTGTCAATATATATTCGACGGGGTTAAATGGGTATTCGCATTTCGCAAAAAGCCGAAATTGTATGGGGAAAGCGTTTGCAGGGATGTTTCCTAAAGACTATTGTATTTGAGAAAGGTAGCTATAAAGGCTTCCTTCTTTCTGGAGGAAACAGGTATTTTTTTTCCGTTGTTCAAAAAAATAATGCCCGATTTATCATATTTATCAATGAATTTCAGGTTGACCATAAAAGATTGGTGAGGCCGGGTAAAGTTCACTTTTTGCAGTTGCTCCTCATATTCCTTTAGGGGTTTGGACGCGATATATTTTTTGCCGTTGGCCAAGTGGAAAGAGGTGTAGCCTTTATCGGATTCGCAGAACAACAATTCTTGCAGATCTATCACCTGAAAACTATCACTTAGCGATAACACCAAGGTAGAATCATTTTTGTACCAGACTTGTTTGGCCGTGCTCAATTGCTTTTTTTGTTCCGCAATGGACAATGTTTTCATTTTGTTTAGGGCGGATTCCAATTCTTCAAAGTCAACGGGTTTCAAAAGATAATCCACTGCACCTGCCTTTAGGGCCTTCAGGGCGTATTCTTCGTAGGCCGTAATGAATATTGTTTTAAAGCTAAGATGATCGGTTTGGTCAAGAAAATCGAACCCGGTACCATCCGTGAGATTGATATCCAATAAAACCAGCTCTGGTTTGCAGGCATTGGCAACGACTACCGCTTCCTTTACAGAGGCGCATTCCCCAATGATGTCAACATCGGTTTTGATAGTTTCCAATAAATTAACCAGTGCCTTTCTAATGTAGGCTTTATCCTCTATCAGCAGTGCTCTCATAAATTCTCTACCATTTTATAGGGTATAATCAAGGTAACGTTGGTTCCTTTTTCCTTATATTGAGATCTGTCCTCAATGGAGACCGAACCTTTCATCTTGAAATCTTTTGACAATATTTTTAATCGTTCCGAGGTAATGGTGGTGGCCAAGGATTTCTTATCGTTACCATTGTTCTTCTTTTGGGAATTGATGCCAATACCATTATCCTTTATAATGCAAATCAATTCTCCCACCAAATATTTTAGGTGCATCTCGATTTTTCGCTCCTCTTTTTGATTTACAAAAGCATGTTCAATGGCGTTCTCAATAAACGGCTGGATAAGCATGGGAGGTATTTTGAACAAAGAACCGTCAATACTTTCATCTATGTCAATATAAAATTGATAAGCACCATTTTCCAAATTCTGAAGCGCCATATAGTTTTCAACGGCGGTCAATTCTTGCGAGAGCAGTACCATTTTATCTCTAGAATTTTCTAGGGTCATCCGAAGCAATCTTGAGAATTTAGACAGATATTGGGCTGATTTTTTCTCTTCCTTGTTCAAGATCATTCCCTGCAAGACGGATAGGGAATTAAATACAAAATGAGGTGTCATTTGCGAACGCAAGAGGTTTTGTTCTATCAATATATATTGATTTTTCTCTTTTATATTTTTCCATTTTAAAAAGAAAATTATCCCTCCTAAAATGATAACGGTCAATAAAAAAGCAATAATGGTCAAAAATATATTTCGTTGGGACTTCTCCAAACTGGTATTTACGGCATTTACCTCTTTGCTCAGTTTTAGTTCCCTAATACTGGCAGAGTCCAATGCACTTTTGAATTTGAATTCGTTTTCCAATTGTGCTATTCTTTCAATATTTTCTTTATTGAAAAGGCTGTCATTCAAAATTTTAAACTGTTCGTGACTTGCTAGG
>JAGQZL010000062.1 GCA_020434915.1 Allomuricauda sp.
GTCTTTTTATGCAGGACGAGTTTACATTCGCTCCCAAACATTCGTTATTGGCAGGAATGCGATTTGATCATGACCAACGACACGGTACTATTTTCACCCCACGTGTAGCTTATAAATGGAAAATCTCGAACAATGATATTTTTCGGGTAAATGCAGGCACCGGTTTTCGAGTGGTGAACTTGTTCACCGAGGAACATGCTGCCCTTACCGGAGCACGTGAAGTGATCATTGCCGAAGAGTTGAAACCCGAGCGCTCTTACAATATCAACCTGAATTATTTGAAGAAAATCTATACCAAAAATGGTACTTTTATCGGGTTGGATGCCTCTGCATTCTACACGCATTTCAACAATGTAATCTTGCCCGATTACGAGACCAATCCCAACCTGATTATTTATGATAATTTGGATGGTAAATCCGTTTCCCAGGGCATCAGTGCCAATGTGGATGTTGTTTTTCCGAGTAGTTTTAAAATTATGGTCGGAGCCACATGGCAGGATGTGAGCACTACTGAAAACGACATTACCCAACAGCAAATCCTTACAGAAAGCATTACGGCAACTTGGAACTTGTCATACACCTTTCATGCCCTTAAACTCACTGCGGATTATACCGGAAATTTATACGGACCCATGCGTTTGCCCTTGTTGGGCGAATTGGATCCGCGCAGAGCCTATTCCCCTACCTGGAGTATTCAGAACATTCAATTTACCTACAAAGGCCTGAACAATTTTGAGGTGTATGCAGGCATCAAAAACTTATTGGACTGGACCCCGAACCGGGGCAATCCCTTTATCATTGCACGAGCCAACGACCCATTTGACAAGGAAGTCACGTTCGATGCCAATGGCAACCCTGTGGCCACTCCAGACAACCCTTACGCCCTTACTTTTGACCCCACCTATGTATACGGCCCCAACCAAGGCATTCGGGGATTTTTTGGAGTTAGATATACCGTGTTTTAAGTTGACCAAAGATTGGCTATCTTAACAAGATCAAAGCCAAAACCATGACCAAACCAAAGTTTTACTTTTTGGGTTGTTTAGTTATAC
Organism: Allomuricauda sp.; assembly: GCA_020434915.1. Classification (GTDB taxonomy): domain Bacteria; phylum Bacteroidota; class Bacteroidia; order Flavobacteriales; family Flavobacteriaceae; genus Flagellimonas. Next base: position 1,053 of record JAGQZL010000062.1, read on the forward strand.
TGATCATTACTGCCCTTTTGCTTATAACCGGATCTTCAATCTTATCCTTGCCTCTTTTTGACGGGAGTTCCATTCCAATGGGCACGCCAATTACTTGGATAGGGCTCATTTCATTGCCCTTGTGTATTTATTTTGGAGTTTCCTCTTTTAGGGAACCGAGTCGACCTATTTATAAATACTTAGGGCCTATTTTGACGCTATCGTTGTTTGCTTCCGTACTCTGGGTGCCCATCAGTTACCTATTGGCCGGCAATCTGTCTTTTTCCTTTGCTGATAAAGAAGGGTTTCAAGGTGGGCAATCGGCCATGAAATGGTTTTGGGGTTATAGTTATGGGGTGGTTATTTTACCTGTTTTTCTTTTGTTGGTACATTGTATAATGATATTGGTTAGAACATTGAAAAAATAAATAAAATGGGAAGGGAAATTTTAATCTTTGAGAACAAAGGCTTTCCAACAATCAAGATTTATGAAGATGAATTTCAAATAAAAGATATTGATTACTGGGAATTTAGAACCTTTAGGTTTTCAGAAATTAAAAGCATAAAACACTACAATCCAAACAACAATTGGCTTTCAAAAATCTATATTTCAACATCATTAGCCGGTAGAGTTTTTGCAAAAGAAGATCCGTGGATTCTTAAAATTGTAAAGGAAAATGGTGGAGAATGGAGCTATAGGACATCTCCTAAACATAATTCGAGTTTCAAAAATGCAATAAACATCATTAATGAACACATTTCCTGACTCTCGAAAAATATCATCCTAATTTAAAAGTCACCTTCAACTATCTTTGAACCCATGACCCATTACGACTACATCATAGCTGGCGCCGGTGCGGCCGGACTCCTATTGGCCGATGCCTTAAGTAATGATGAATTTTTTGACAATAAGTCAATTTTGGTGTTGGACAAGGCAGACAAATCCCAAAACGACCGCACTTGGTGTTTTTGGGAGAAAGGACCAGGTCTTTTTGATGAGTTGATCCACAAAACATGGGATACTATTTATGTTTCGGGACAACGATGGTACAAATCTATGGGCATTGCACCTTATACCTACAAAATGTTGCGCGGAATCGACTTTTACAACCACTATTTACCAAAGGTAAAGGCGCACCCCAATATCACTTGGGTGAAGGAAGAAATACAAAAGATCCAAGAGAAAAACCAATCGGCAGAGGTCATCACCAAGAACCAAACCTATACTGCAAATCAGGTTTTCACCAGTCTATATGACCCTTCTCTACCTTATGGGCAAAAGGACTATCCAGTCCTTCAACAACATTTTTTAGGCTGGTTCATCAAGACTGGAAAACCGGTTTTCAAGGAAGGTGAGGCTACTTTTATGGATTTTTCGGTGGCCCAAAAAGGCAATACCCGATTCATGTACGTACTCCCCTTTTCCCCTACTGAAGCCTTGGTAGAGTATACCCTATTCTCAGAGCATCTTTTGGAAATAGGCGAATATGAGCAGGCCATCAAACAGTACATCCAAAAAAATTACAATACATCCTATACGATTTCGGAAACTGAATTCGGTACTATTCCCATGACCTGCTATCCTTTTCACCAGCACAATACCGATTGTGTATTTCACATTGGCATTGCAGGCGGTTGGGCCAAGCCGAGTACCGGGTTTACTTTTTACAATACGAGCCAACAAATCCCAAAATTGGTAGCGCACCTGAAGATTGAAAAGCCACTGTCTAAATTTTACCAAAAAGACCGGTTCAAATTCTACGACATGTTATTGTTGGATATTCTACACAAAGACAACGCATTGGGTTCGTCCATCTTTGTATCCCTTTTTAAAAGGCGAAAAGCCCAATTGATCTTAAAATTCCTGAAAAATGAAACCAATCTTTGGGAAGAGTTGCTGATTGTAACCGCACCCAAGCCTATGCCTTTCGTGCGCGCTTTATTGGGCAGGATTTTTTAAACCGTACGTTGCATCAAGTTTTCGCCAAAGGCACGCAATAACTGTTTCTTGGATTCAGGTAATTGAAGGGAGTCCAACACTTGGAAGGCTTTCCGGGTATAGGCTTCTATTTCCATTTTGGTGGCCTTCACGGCACCACTTTCTTCAAAAATTGTTTTCACGGTTTCCACTTTGGTGGAACCATCTTCGGGTTGGATGGAATACAGGTGCAACAAACTTTCTTTCTCTTCTTTGGCTCCATTCTCCAACGATTTTAAATACAGAAATGTCTTTTTGTTCTCCAGAATATCCCCTCCCACCTGCTTGCCGAAGGTTTTGGGGTCGCCAAAGGCATCCAAATAATCGTCCTGTAACTGGAAGGCGATGCCCAAGTTTCTGCCAAATTGATACATGGCCCTACAATCCTGCTCCAAAGCACCGGCAACAATGGCACCCATTTCCATTGCGGCTGCCACGAGCACTGAAGTTTTATACTCGATCATTTTGATGTATTCCGGAATGGTCACGTCGTCACGGGTCTCAAAATCCACATCGTATTGTTGCCCTTCACAAACCTCAATGGCCGTTTTACTGAACAATCTTGTGAGCTTTTTATAAGTTTCTGCAGGATAGCTCTCAAAAAATTGATAGGCCAGAATCAGCATGGCATCCCCAGAGAGAATCCCCGTGTTCACATCCCACTTTTCATGTACGGTGGTCTTGCCTCTCCGCAAAGGCGCATCGTCCATGATATCGTCATGCACCAACGAAAAATTATGGAACATCTCCACGGCCAGGGCGGCATCCATGGCATCGTCTGAAGATCCTCCAAAAAGTTCGGCGGTCATAAGGGTCAGTACAGGCCGTAATCGTTTGCCCCCCAAATCCAAAATGTATGAAACCGGTTCGTACAAATTTTTGGGTTCGGCATATAGGATTTTGGCCTTCAGTTTCGTAACAAACTTTTCCCTATACTGACTAATAATGTTGATATCTGACATGTGTTCAAAAATACGTGCAAAAATCCAATTAGTCAGTTCGTTCCAATCTAAAGTAAGACTTGCCCTAAATCCCAATTGAAAAAAATTTGAATTTAAAATGCAATAGAATTAAAATACATCGTCTCTATAGATAAAGACAGCAACCAGTCCTTTTAAATGGCAGCCAAAACCGAAAACCGCAACAACCTAACAGATTTCTTTAACGAGGAATATGGCTCGTTACAGTCCTATGTGCGGTCTAGGATAAGGGATACTTCGGAGCAGGATGCCGAGGATATTGTGCAAGATGTGGCCCTTCGGATTTTTTCCAGGCCCGATGACGCCATACCGATTACCAATGTTGGTGGATTTGTGTACAACGCTGTCAGAAACAGGATCATTGATATTATGCGAGGCAAGAAAGAGAGAAAATTGCCAAGCGAAGAAATCGATAGACAATGGCAAGACTTTGCCGAACTATTTTATGGGGATGCGGACAACAGTTATTCCCCAGAAATGGAAACGGCACTGAAAAATGCAATGACCGATCTGAAACAGGTGTACCGGGATATCGTCATTGCCATTGATTTTGAAGGGTACACTTATAAAGAACTATCAGAAAGAACCGGTATTCCAGCGGGTACATTGATGTCCAGACGGCATCGAGCGCTGGCAGAATTGTCCAAAAAATTAGAAAATATAAAAGCATCAAGTCATGGATCATAAAAAAGTAATGGAAAAAAGAGTGGAAAGGAACGTGGAATACTACGTGAAGAAAATTGTCAAGGTTATTGCCATCATCATTTTGGGAGGCTTATTGTTCCTGTTGGCCAACTACGTGTTGATGCGCCTTTGGAACTGGCTCATGCCGGATATTTTTGGATTGGGAACCATTACCTTCTGGCAGGCCCTAGGAATCCTCGTCATGGCCAAAATCATTTTTGGATTTGGTGGGGGCGGCAAGAACAAGGGCGGTTCACACCATAAGGTCAAGCACAGATCCTCTCACAAATGTAGCTCCATGAGAAGGGACTTTGATGAATGGAAGCACTACGACCAATTCTGGAAAGAAGAAGGCGAAGAGGCTTTCAAAGCCTATGTTGAAAAAATCAAAAACGAAAATCATGATACCAATTAAAAAGAACAACCTAAAGGAAAAATACCTCCGAAGGTACCGCCCATTTTTCTGGAGTTTTGGATCTCTGGGCGCCAATCTGTCCAATAATGACCCGGACGTTCGTCAATACATAGCGAACAAAACCAATTGAACAAAGATCTAAACCCTCGTTAAAAAATTATAAAACCATGGAAACTTTTTTTGTTTTTAAAGTTTCCATGATTACATTTGCCGCTTATTATGAGGGAAAAGATTATAGAGAAAGCAGCGGAAATGTTCCTAAACCTTGGGTTTAAGAGCGTGACCATGGACGATTTGGCCAATGAAATGGGTATCTCAAAAAAAACGATTTACTCCCATTTCAAAAACAAAACGGAGCTGGTGGAACATACCACCATGACCATGTCCGACTTGATTACCTGCGGAATTGAGAACATCATTGCACAAGAACAAAATCCAATCGAGGAGCTTTATGAAATCAAGAAGTTTGTGATGGTGCATTTGAAAGATGAGAAATCGTCCCCACTGTACCAATTGCAAAAATATTATCCAAAGATCCATGCATCGCTCAAGCAAATACAATTTGAATGTACCCACCGTTGCGTGGCAGAAAATGTAAAACGGGGCATGGAACTGGGAATTTACCGTGACAACCTCAATGTGGAATTCGTATCCCGAATCTATTTTACAGGGGTCATGAGCATTAAGGACAACAATGTGTTTCCCACGGATATATTCAGCAGGGCCCAATTGTTGGATTATTACCTCGAATACCACCTCAGGGGCATTGTAACCCCAAAGGGTAGAAAAATACTCAACTCAATCATCAATTCAAACCAAGAATAAATGCGAACAACCTTAATCACACTATTTTTAGTATTGCCCTGGTTAACAATGGCACAAGATTCCATTCCCAGCCTCAGTTTGGATCAGGCCATTACCTACGCCCTGGAACATAATTACAGTGCCATAAACGCCTCAAGGGATATTGTGGATGCCCAAAAGCAAAAATGGGAGACCATTGCTACCGGACTTAACCAGATTTCCGGTGCGGTCAGTTATCAAAATCAGTTGAAGCAGCCCGTATCCCAGATTCCGGCCGAATTTTTTGGCGGGGAACCGGGAACTTATCAAGAAGTGGTATTCGGACAAGCCCAATCCATGTCCGCCTCCGCCACCTTGACTCAGCAGATTTTTGATGGATCTTACATTGTGGGTGTCCAAGCCACAAAGACCTTTTTGGAATACAGCCGCAACAACAAGGAAAAAACCGAATTAGAGGTACGAAAAGCCGTGGTGGAAGCCTATGGCAATGTATTGCTGGCCCAAGAAAGCGTCCAAATTTCCGAAAAGAACAAGGCTACCTTGGAGAAGAATCTCTACGAGACCAAACGTATTTACGAAAATGGTCTTGGGGATGAAGAAAGTGTAGATCAATTACAGATTACACTCTCCTCTGTGGACAACCAATTGAAGAATGCCCGGCGTTTGGAAAAAATCACCCATCAGATGCTGAATTTGGTGCTGGGTATCCCCATTGAAACACCAACGGTATTGACAGAGAACCTAGATGACCTTACCCAACGCCAAATTGATTTTGGCCTGTTGGATAGCGAGTTCAACATTGAAAACAATGTGGATTACAAAATGGCCGCTAACTTAAATCAACAACGTGCCCTGGAATTAAAATTGGCCAAAAGTTATGCGTTGCCTACTCTTAATGCCTTTGTGAATTACGGGGGAAACTCCTTCAGTGATAATTTCAATTTTTTGAACAGTGGACAAAAATGGTTCGCTTCCTCTATTTTGGGTGTGGATCTCAACATTCCCATTTTTAGTTCATTGAAAAGGAGTGCCGGCACCCAACGGGCCAAAATTGCTTTGGAAAAGGCGAAGACCCAATTCACAGAAGCTCAGGCACAGATTCGTCTTCAACTGGAAAGCGCCAAGAGCGATTATATTCTTGCCATTGAGCAATATGGAACCTCAAAGGCCAATTTGGAACTTGCCGAACGCATCGAAAATAAAAACCAGATAAAATATGCTGAAGGTTTGGCCACCAGTTTTGACTTGAGACAGGCACAGACCCAATTGTATACAAGTCAACAAGAATATCTACAGTCCATGGTAGATGTCATCAACAAGAAAACCGAACTGGAAACCATATTAAACAAATGATCACAACAGTAAACCATTCCATCATGAGAAAAACAATATATATCACAATCACAGCTGCAGTTTTGGCTTCTTGCGGAGGCGGCGGCAACAAATCTTTGGAGAAGGTACTTGCCAGTCAGGACATTGAGGCCATACGTGCCAAGCACGTGGAAATATCCAAAGAGCACAAAGCCTTGGAAATGCAGTTGCAATCCTTGGACTCTGCCATAGCCCTTTTGGACGATTCTGCCAAACTCCCGCTGGTTACCACCATTCAGGTGCATCCTGAAAAGTTTGACCATTATTTGGAGCTTCAGGGTGATGTTATGACCAAGCAGAACGTGCTTATTTACCCTGAAATGGCCGGAACCCTAAACCATGTGTATGTAAAAGAGGGCCAGCGTGTGGCCAAAGGCCAAATTTTGGCTTCCATTGACGATGGCGGGTTATCCAGCCAGTTGGCACAGCTTAAAACCCAAGCGGAATTGAGCAGGACCACCTTTGAGCGTCAAAAAAGATTGTGGGAGCAGAACATTGGTTCAGAAATCCAGTACCTACAGGCCAAGACCAATTATGAGGCCCAAATGAGCGCGGTAAAACAAATGGAGAGCCAAGTGGCCAAATCCACCATTAGGGCTCCTTTTGCCGGAATCATTGATGATGTGATCAAAGACCAAGGTACCGTGGTTGCCCCAGGTGCAGGAGCGGAAGTGTTCCGTATCGTGAACCTGTCCAACATGTACGTGGAAGTGGAAGTGCCGGAAAGCCATTTGAACAATGTGGTCCCCGGGAAAAATGTAAAAGTCTTTTTCCCTGTGCTGGGCGATAGTGTGGCCACCAAAATTCGGGAAACCGGAAACTTCATCAATCCAAGTAACCGTTCGTTCACGGCTGAAATTCCCGTGCCAAGCCACGATGGAAAAATAAAGCCCAATCTAACGGCCAGGGTCATGATCAATGACTATACCAGCGATGATGCCATTTTGATCCCACAAAGCATCCTTTCCGAAAATGCCGAAGGAGAACAATATGTGTTTTTGGTAGAAGCAGATTCCATTGAAAACGATCCCGTGGCCAAAAAAGTGGTCATTACCACCGGTAAAACCCAAGGTGACTTTGTGGAGGTGCTTTCCGGTATCAATAGCGGCGATGCCATTATTGATGAAGGTGCCCGAAGTGTGAAGGAAGGCCAGAAAGTGAAGATCAAAAACAGTCTTTAACAACATCCAACGTCTATCAACCATAGACCAAAGACCAAAAAAATATGAGCAAACAAAAAAAGCAAGTAGATAAGGAATTTAGGCTCTCCTCATGGGCCATTGACAACCAGACCACCATGTATGTGCTGATCGTTGTCATCCTTATCCTTGGCGCCATGGCCTATTTCAGTATGCCACGGGAAAGTTTTCCCGAAGTCAAGGAAACCAAGATATACATCAGTTCCATTTATCCGGGAAATACTGCGGAGGATATTGAAAAGTTGATAACCGATCCTTTGGAAGATGAACTCAAAACCGTGAGCAATGTGGTGGAAATCACCTCTACCTCTCAGGAAGATTACTCCATGATCATCGTGGAGTTTGATGAGAACATTTCCGTAGAAGGGGCCCTTCAAAAAGTAAAGGACGAAGTGGATTCCAAAACGGCAGGTGAAGATTGGCCAACGTTTAATGACGCCAAGGTTGAGCCCAATGTTTTTGACCTCAGCCTTTCGGAAGAAATGCCCATCATGAACATCAATATTTCCGGTGACTATCCCGTGGACAAACTCAAAGAGTTCGGGGAATATCTGGAAGATGAGATAGAAGGACTTCAGGAAATCAAACAAGTTGATATTCGTGGTGCCCAGGAAAAAGAAGTGGAAGTGGCCGTGGACATCTATAAAATGATGGCTGCCAAGGTAAGCTTCAACGATGTGATCGGTAGCATCAGCAATGAAAACATGACCATGTCCGCAGGTAACCTGATTGCCAGTGGGCAAAGAAGGACCATTCGCATTGTAGGTGAGATCGATCAACCCAAGGACCTCAATAATTTTGTGGTCAAATCAGAAAACGGCAAATCCATTTACCTTCGGGATATTGCCGAGGTAACCTTTAAGGAGGAGGACAAGACCACCTACGCCAGGGAATTTGGAGAGCCCGTGGTCATGCTGGACGTTAAGAAGCGTTCCGGAAAGAACATGGTGGCAGCCGTAGACCAAATCAAGGTAATTGTGGATGATGCCATTGAAAATGTATTTCCACAAGACCTAAAAATCACTATTGCCAACGACCAATCTACCAAGACCATTGGCCAGGTAGATGATTTGGTGAACAACATCATCTTCGGTATCATCTTGGTGGTTACCGTATTGATGTTCTTCCTAGGGTTCAAAAACGCCCTTTTTGTCGGATTCGCCATCCCAATGTCCATGTTCATGTCGCTCATGATCTTGGATGCATTGGGCTACACGATGAACACCATGATCCTGTTCGGATTGATCATGGGTCTGGGGATGTTGGTGGACAATGGTATTGTGGTGGTGGAAAACGTATACCGTTTGATGGATGAAGAAGGTATGTCCCGCAAGAAGGCTGCCAAAAAAGGGATTGGGGAAATTGCCTTTCCTATTATCATTTCCACGCTTACCACCGTTGCCGCCTTTGTGCCGCTTGGACTCTGGCCGGGAATCATGGGACAGTTTATGATGTATTTCCCGATTACGCTGTCGGTGGTATTGGGGTCATCCCTTTTTGTGGCAATTTTCTTCAACTCGGTTCTGGTATCACGCTATATGACCACGGAGGATAAGGAAATGCCGTTAAAGCAAATCATTAGAATCACTTCCATTATTACGGCCATTGGTCTATTGATCATCCTTTTTGGTGGAAGCTACCGAGGACTTGGTACCGTCATGGTGGTCACGGCCATCTTGTTGTGGATCTACCGTTTGTTCCTAAGAGGCTGGGCCAATGGGTTCCAAAACACCATTTTGCCCAAATGGGAAAGTCTGTATGAAAGAACATTGCGATTTGCACTGGCCGGCAGGAGACCCATTTTTATTGCAGTAACCACATTTGTATTATTGTTCATTGCCTTCATGGGCTTTGGATGGTCCGTAGGTAGCCAACGGACCAAAGTGGAGTTCTTCCCAGACAACAAACCCAATCAGATCATTGTCTATATCGAATATCCAGAGGGGACCGATATTGAGAAGACCAACAAGATTACCAAGGAAATTGAAGATCGTGTGTATGGTATCATCAATTCTGATGCCTATATGCATGGTGACTATAACTTCATGACCGAAAGTGCCGTATCCCAAGTAGGCGAAGGTGCAGGAAACCCACAAACAGATGGAGGTTCTTCTGCTGAAATGCCCCACCGAGGAAAGATAACGGCAACCATGCGCGAGTTTAAATACCGCGAAGGGGCCGATAGTAACGAACTGCTCAGAAAAGTTCAGGAAGCCCTAAAAGATGTGTATCCCGGTGTTGCTATTTCCGTGGAGAAAGATGCTGTGGGACCACCTGTGGGATACCCCATCAATATTGAATTGGAAGGGGACGATTACACGGAGTTGATCTCAACTGCCGAAGAAATGCGCAACTTCATCAATACCAAAAATATTCCCGGAATTGATGAGCTGAAGATTGATGTAAACAAATCCAAACCTTCCATGTTAGTAGCTGTTGACCGTGAAAAAGCTGGGGAATTGGGTGTTGCCACAGGTCAAGTAGGGCAACAATTGCGAAGCTCCATTTTTGGTTCCAAGGCAGGCATCTACAAAGAAGGCGGGGAGGATTATGACATTTATGTCCGGTTCAATGAGCAAGACCGCTACAACACCAGTGCCTTGTTCAACCAACGGATCACTTTTAGGGATCCATCCTCTGGACAGATCAAGGAAGTTCCGGTTTCTGCCGTTACCAAACAGGTGAACAGTACCGGGTTCAACGCCATTAAACACCGAGATGTTAGAAGGGTGGTGACGGTGTATTCGGCATTGGCCCCAGGATTTACGGATGCGGCCGCCGTGGTTGGCAAGATTCAAGAAGAGATGAACGATTTTGAGAATCTCCCTTCTGGAATCAAGATTGATTACACAGGTCAGATTGAGGAACAAAATGATCAGTTCCAGTTCTTGATGGGTGCTTTTTTCACTGGACTTGGATTGATTTTCTTCATTTTGATCTTCCAATTCAACTCTATTTCCAAACCGGGCATCATTATGTTGGCCATATTCTTGAGTTTGATCGGTGTGTTTGGAGGAATTGTGGCCACCGGTAGTGCCTTTGTGATCATGATGACGATGATGGGAATCATATCCCTGGCCGGTATTGTGGTGAACAACGGGGTGGTATTGTTGGATTACACCCAACTCTTGATCGATAGGAAAAAAGTGAAGTTGAACATGGATGATGACGACCTTTTGGAATTGGAGGATTTCACAGAAGCAGTGGTAAAAGGAGGGAAAGCAAGGCTACGTCCCGTGCTGTTGACGGCCATTACCACCATTCTTGGTCTGATTCCGTTGGCAACAGGATTTAACATCAACTTCTTTACCCTGATGAGCGACTTTAACCCCAACATTTATTTTGGAGGTGACAACGTAATCTTCTGGGGACCTTTGGCATGGACTGTAATTTATGGATTGTTTGTGGCCACCTTCTTAACGTTGGTCGTGGTACCCATACTTTTCAGCCTAGTGTACAAACTGAAATTAAGAATTAGAAAAAGAAAATTGAATAGGGAAGAACGCAGGCAGGAAGCTTTGGAAACAGCAACTGTGTAATCTTCCAAAATGTACACCCAACAAAAAAAGCCCCGACCTAAAGGTCGGGGCTTTTCCTTAAAAACTGATTTTAACTACTGGTTCACCGAGACTACTTCTCCTTGGCTCCAGTTTTTAACGTTTACAATTCGGTTGTCGGTAAAATCCACTTCCCTCAATACATCATTTTTCCAAAAAAACCATTTTCCGGTTTTTGTGCCATTAACGTATTGACCTGTAGCTATCTTCTTTCCTTCACTATCGAACATTACCCAGTCCCCATGTAGCTTTCCATCCAACATAAATCCTGTT
>JAGQZL010000063.1 GCA_020434915.1 Allomuricauda sp.
GGATTATGACAAAGCCAAAGTACAGTACCAAAATTCAAGGACACAGGTGGAGGTACTTAAAAAGTCCCTAGTGGATCTTAAACAGTCATTGAACACGAACCTCGAGAATGCCAAGGCGCAACTCGAAATCCAACAAGAGAACAACAGTGATTATTTTCTGAAGGCGCAAATTGATGGAACGGTACTCAATGTTTACAAGGAACAAGGGGAATTGGTAAAGCGAGGTGAGAACATTGCAAGAATTGGTGGTGGAACGGACATCATCAAACTATTTGTGGCAGAAGAGGATATCTCTCGGGTACGGGCTGGACAAATGGCGAAAATTTCCTTGAACACGGAAAAAAAACAAACCTTTGACGCCAAAATCTCGAAGGTATATCCCGCTTTTGATGACAAGGAACAATCCTTTGTGCTTGAGGCCACCTTCATCCGCCCACCTTCCATTCTTTATGCCGGAACCCAGCTACAGGCAAATATCGTGATTGCCAATAGTAAAGATGCCTTGGTCATTCCCACCACTTACCTGACCCGGGATAATGGGGTGATTTTGGAAAAGGATGAAAGGGAGGTACCCATTACAATCGGGGTTCAGACAGGTGAATGGACCCAAGTTTTGGAGGGTCTTGGACCCACTACCAAAATAAAGGCCCCAAATACGAAGGAGAAATGATTGTGAGCAAGACCAATTACAAGATTGCAAATGCACACCTTACCTCTAGGTTAAAACAGACATTGGTGGCAATACTTAGTGTCACTTTTGGTATTTCCATGTATATCTTCATGAACAGTTTTATGACCGGGGTCAACGACACACAAACGGGACTGGCCTTTAGTACATTGGCGCATATCAGGATCTACAATGATATTCCGAAGGACAATACCAATCTGTTCAAAAACAAGGTGGACGATGAAACCTTGGTAAAAGTTAGAAACCCAAAAATCATACAGTACACAGAGGGCATCAAAAACTCCGAGAAGATTTTGAACATGTTGGATACAATACCGGAAATAAGTGGTATTACTCCCCAATTGAACATCAATGTTTTTTTTAGGAACGGGGCCACAAAAGTGAATGGGATGCTATCAGGGATCGATGTGGTCCATGAGGACCAACTTTTTGGGACTGCCCAATATGTGATTGAAGGCAATTGGATAGATCTTGATCGAAGAAGTGACGGCATTTTATTGGGAAGTGGATTGGCCAAAAAATTGAGCCTTCGCCTTAATGACAATGTGATAGTGACTACGGAAGAAGGAATCACCAAGAACTACAAGGTCATCGGTATTGTGGAGACCACTTTGGCCAGTGTGGACAATACCAGGGCCTATATAAGAATTGGTTTTGCACGGCAATTGATATCAAAAAACATAGGTTATGTGACTGATATACAGATTAATGTAAAGGATTATAACAACACGGCGGCACTGTCCGAACAGATTCGGCAAATGACCCCTTACAAAGTGGAGCCATGGCAAGAAGCAAACGGGCAGTTGGAGGCCGCCAACAAGCTTCGGAACATCATTGCAATTGCCGTTTCCCTTACCATTCTCATTGTAGCAGGTTTTGGGATATACAACATCATGAACATGACAGTGAATGAAAAAATTAGGGAGATAGCCATTCTTAAAGCCATGGGATTTGATGGCAAGGACATTATCCAAATTTTTCTGACCCAGTCCATCATCATCGGGATTTTGGGTGGAATTGCAGGGATTGTCTTTGGCTACTTGGTTTCTGTGGTGGTCAACCATATCCCCTTTAAGATAGCTTCTTTGGAGACGTTGCCCATTACCTATCGTTCCAGTGACTATGTGATGGCTTTCGTATTCGGATTGATCACCACGTTCATTGCGGGATACCTTCCCGCTAAAAAGGCATCCCAAGTGGATCCTGTAGAAATCATAAGAGGATAACAATATGGAGCAACTGGCATTATCTGTAAAGGAATTGAACAAATACTTCCATGAACCGCAGACATTTCATGTCCTTAAGGACATATCCTTCGAAATAAAAAAAGGGGAGTTTTTGGCTTTAACCGGAAAATCGGGTTCTGGAAAATCCACTTTGCTGTACATCTTGTCCACCATGGATACAGCGTATGAAGGTACCTTGACCATCAACGGCTCAAAACTGACAGGAAAGGCACAAAATGAACTGGCGGCATTCAGGAACGAGCATATTGGTTTCGTGTTCCAGTTCCACTATTTACTTCCCGAATTTTCTGCTTTGGACAATGTAATGCTGCCCGCCTTGAAACTAGGCAAAAAACCAGTTGAGGAAATACGGGAGAAAGCTTTGGAAAATCTAAAACTATTAGGGATAGAAAACCAAGCCATGAAACCTGCCAACAAACTTTCCGGTGGACAACAGCAGCTTGTGGCCATTGCCAGGGCCTTGATCAATGAGCCCACCATTATCATGGGGGATGAGCCAACAGGTAACTTGGATTCCAAAAACACCCGCATCGTGTTTGATATTTTCCGGGAACTTGCCAAGGAAAGGGGCCAAACCATTATTGCGGTCACCCACGATGATGATTTTGCTTCCAATTGTGATCGAATTCTGGAACTCATGGACGGAAAATTGATCCATCAATAAGACAAACATGAAACGAAATACTTCCGCAATCCCAATGCTCCTTTTTGCCATGTTGATTGGTTTTAATGTCGAAAGCCAGGAGCAGGATCCTTTTCACATAACATATAGCCATCTGCCATTGAAGGATACCGAAAACGGGTGTATTTCCCAGTGGGATATCGGATTGATGTTGCCCTTGCACAAAAGTGAAGCCCTTGTCATGGCAACTGGATTAAATTTAAATCTGTTACAGTTGAGACATTTTCCAATGGAGATTGGTGAACAACTATTTCAAGTTACTCTCCCATTGGTTGGAAGAGTGCCATTGAATACCTGGGAGCGTCTCTTTTTTGCTGGCCGAATTACAATGGGCAGCGACCTAAAGGACATTTCTTTTGAAGACGTTTCATTTTCACTGGGGATGGGTTTTCAACGGAAAATTTCGGAAAGGTGGGACTTGGGGCTGGGATTGGGCTATGCCCATCAGTTTTTTGGCAATCAAATACTTCCCTTTGTGGAGTTCAAATACCAACCAAATGGTAAGGCAGTTTTCTCTGGCCGATTTCCATTGAACATGACCTATGAAAGGTTCTTGTGCCAGAGAAATAAAATAGGTATGGGTTGGAAACTTGGAGCGAATAGTTTCAGATTGTCCGAAGATGTCCACCAAGGTGATTTTATTCGCCAAAACCATTTTCGAGCAGCACTGTTCCTTACACAAAACATCTATGAGAGATTTCATTTGAAACTTTCAACTGGGTTTGTCGGCCAGAAATACCAACGGTTTCAAGATTCGGATGGAGGTGGATGGACCTTGGTCACTTTTCCTTTGGCAAAGGAACCTGAACCCCTGGAAGAATTTGAGAATCGCACTGCATTTTTTGAAATAGGTCTTCACTACTCCTTTTAGTGGAGGTAAAGAGAAAAGAAGGGAACTGCAGCATTGAAGTTTCATTTTTTTATTAGTCCCCAAACCCCGCAACCTTTTAGGGATTGTGGGGTTTTTAACATCCGGTTTTGTTGAGGAGTTTTTCCGCAAATCTTGGCCGTTCAGATAGCATGGAAAGAAAAGAGGGGTAACACAAAGGGTTGTGCTACTGTCGGTCCAAAAAAAATCCCAGATGCTGCAATGGGCAACACCTGGGATCGGGGCAATTGAGGGGAATAAATTTGCCAAATCAGTCTTCCGTATCAGCTATGCTGATGTTGTTCAAGTTCACATAGAACACTTCACCACTCTCAAATTCCACCCTGGCTTCATCCTCATTGATAAATTCAACGGTGCCTTTATAGGTGTAGGTGATATTGGAATAGCTGTAGGATTGCACCAATGAAAAGGTAGCGGTACCGGAATATATTTTGTTAGACTCCTTGGAGACCAACGCCTCTGATATCTCACTATCAAAATCGAAAGCATAGGTCTCTTCATTATAGCCGGATTCCCATTCCCCGGTTCGGTTATAGGTGCCCTCATAGACTTCGTTTGGGCTTTCATCTTCCAACCCCGATATTTGAAAATCCAGTGCTATTTCGTGATCATAATCATACCGAACCGCATCTAAATATTGAGTGGCGGTAAGGGTATAGTCCACCGTTGTTTCTGGTCCACAAGTCCATACATAGTTTTCATGATAGGCATATTCATAGCTGATGTAGCCGGTGATCGTTTCATCATAGAATGTGGATGCATCTTCAAATGGAACATCGCAGTCGGTATTTCCTTGGATCTCATTGCTGGCCCTGTTCATATTGGCCACCATACCATAGGTGGCATACGATAGGGATACGGCAACGGCCTCCTCGGCATCTTCATAGGCATAATATCGTGTGATAAGAATTATATCGTCGTCGTCTTCACAACTTTGTAGCAATGCCAATACCAAGAGGGATAATAGCATCATCGATAAAAACAATACTCTTTTCATCATTATTTTCATAGTGCTCATTTTTTAAGGATTTGTATAACCAACAACTTCATACTTCACGATGTTCTCAACCATCACCTGTTTGTAGATGACACTTTCGTATTGATAGTAAATCCTATCATCGATCATGGTTTCATTTGCGCCCTTTGGTAATGTGGGGACAATGGTGCCAATTGGTGGCAGGACTACTTTGTAGGATTCCGAGTTTTCTATCCTCACATAAAAGACCCCATTGGAATAATAATAGGGATTGCCCGCATAGTATACCGGCACATAATATCTGGGAAGGGCCACTGGGGCCACTACCACAGGTCTGGCCACAGGATACACATAAGGCCGAACAACCGGTCTTCGGACCACTGCAACACCGGGTCTACGAACTACTACCTGTGCACTCACATCATTGGCAGCAGCCAAAAAAAGAAGGGGGACGAATGCTAACCTAGCTACTTTAACAATTCTTTTCATAATACTATTTTTTTAGTTTCTGAAACAATATTAGAAAGTCGATTGACCCCGGTGAGAGTGAAAATGATGCAAACAGGCAAATCAAAGGTTGAAGTTGCCTGATGGGGTTTCGAAGTTTTTTTTGAAATTTTAGTTGATAATGGGTCTTGGGAAAAGTGATCAACGTTCGCGCAGCCAATTAAGGAACACCGAACTTCTTTTTTTGCTCACCAAGATCTGGGTTGGGGTTTCAATGAGTAAGTTGATGGCCGTTTTACGCGAAATATAAGGCTCGGCAGAACCAATGGCGCGATAGGAAATAATGAACTGTCTGTTGGCCCTGAAAAAGAGTTTTGGGTCTACCATTTGTTCCAATTGTTCCAGGGTAAAGGAGACGATATAGCCTTTTCCACCCAAAGTGACCAGTTTTGTAACCCCGCTATCCGTAAAAAAATAGGCAATATCGTTGACACCTACCGGTATCATCTTATCCTGAAATGAAATCAGAAAACTGGTCCTGTAGGTTTTAAATTGGTCATTTACTTTTTTTATAAGCTCATTAAGGTGAGGATTGGTGTTCAAAAAATGACTGCTCAGCAAATGGTACCGCTGTAGACTTTCGGAAAGTTTGTTTTGATCGATCGGTTTTAAAAGGTAATCTATACCATTCGCTTCAAAGGCACGTATGGCATATTCATCATAGGCGGTGCAGAAAATGACAGGACAACTTACCTCTATCTGGTTGAGCAGTTCAAAACTAAGTCCATCGGCCAATTGAATATCGCTTAAGATGAGGTCGGGTTGGGCGTTTCTTCCAAACCATTCCAATCCCTCGGCAATGCTATCAACAACGGCAACAAC
The DNA here is from genome assembly GCA_020434915.1 of Allomuricauda sp. Taxonomy (GTDB): domain Bacteria; phylum Bacteroidota; class Bacteroidia; order Flavobacteriales; family Flavobacteriaceae; genus Flagellimonas. The sequence continues at coordinate 5,812 of JAGQZL010000063.1, forward strand.
GTTGAGTGCCGGATCTAAGGATCGGATGGTCGCTTCCAAGTCCTTGGCCGTGGTGGGTTCGTCCTCTATGATCAAAATATCCATGATGGCTATATAATTAATGGTAAATAGACCTTGAACCTGTTGTTTTCTTCAACAATTATGATTTTTTGCTGTACCAATAACCAATATTGCTCTTCCATACTAACCAATCCAAAACCATACGAGGTTTCCAGTGAAACCTTAGGTTGTAATTGGTTGTGGATCAGAATTCTATCTTCGGAAATGGTGATGCCTATATCCAACGGTTTTGTTTTGGAGACCACATTGTGTTTAACAGCGTTTTCCAGCAGTAATTGAAGGGTTAGGGGAGGAATCTTGGTGTTCAAGTATTTTTCAGGGATATCCACTGTAACCCGGATATTGTTCTTGAAACGGACCTCGAGTAAAAAAATGTAGGCTTTGATGAATTCGAGTTCTTCCTGTAAACTAACCGTTTGATGTTCTCTATGCTGTAATAAATAGCGATATACCTCGGACAAGCGGATCACAAAATTAACGGCCTCCATGCTGTCCGTTTTAATTACCGAAATCAAGGAATTCAGTGAATTGAACAGAAAATGGGGACTCATCTGTTCCTTTAAGGATGAAATGTTGGCCTCCAATTGTTTCTGCTTCAATTGTTGGATTACCAAGGTATTGGTCTGTTTCTCTTTGAGGACATCCAAGTAGTTTACCACAAAGGCAACCAGTCCACCCAACATCAATCCCCTAAAAAGGATAAGAAGCATATATCTAAGACTGTCTGGGTTCATGATAGGTCTGATGGACAGTCCGATTATGTGGGTGAAAAACAAATTCAACAGAATGGAGAAAACCACCGTAATCAAGATACACGTAACAAAATATGGGGATCTTCCCTTGGAAAGACTGATGTATTTACTTTCCAAAATCTGATGAAAGATGTACCAAGAAAAAAGGGTCAAGATCCAATTGTAACTGGTGGAACGTACAAAAAGGGCAAGCTCATTGGTGGCAAAGTGAAGCAAAATAGGTAGTGAACCCAGTACGGAAATGATAAGGGTAAACGGAAGGCCGATGCTCCAATTTGCATTTTTCATCCGGCAAAAGTAGATTTCCCGTTCAAGTTAAGGGATGGAGCATCCGTGAAACATCAAAATCCAGAATTGAACCATCCTTTTTTAAGGTTGAGCCATTGGCCATGTCCACAACACCTTAAAATACTTTCGAACAACTCTGGAGCAACTTAGTACGGCAAATAGGCTTTTTCAGCCATGAATTAAACAGCTTCGTTCTCTTTTGCCCTGTTTCAACATTGCCAATGAAATAGCTTCGCCAAAATATATTCATCAATTCATTTAGAGACTATGAAAAGAATTCTTTTGGTTGCTTTGGCAATATTGGCCATGGTTGGTGCGGAAGCACAGGAAAATACCGGTTTTTATCCGGTTTACAGTATCCACGAACCCCATTTCGGCATCACTTTCGGCCCTCAGGCCACCAGTTTTCACAGTGATTCCTATGATTCGGATTTTCAATTCGGGTTCTTTATCGGAGGCTCGTTAAGCCTCCCGCTGAACAACCGTATTTCATTGGAGCCCCAAGTCATCTATAACAGAAAAGGAGGAAAAGGGGATTACTACATCAACAATTTCTATGATGGTTCCATTAGGTTCAAACTACATTATTTGGAAACTCCACTACTTGTGAACCTACACACCAAAAGTGTGGTGGATATCATTTTGGGCGGATATGCTGGATTCTTATTGGATTCCAATTTTGATTATAGCGGTCCATATACTTATGGCTATGGCGAATTGGACAACGATCAATTTGAGAAAGTGGACCTAGGACTGGTAGCCGGTATTGGCATTAACATGCCCCATGGCAAAATTGTTTTCAAGTATAGCCACGGTTTAAGCGAAGTCGCCAAGGAGGGGAATGCGTATCTGTTTTTGGAAGGCGCAAAAAATCATGGATTTTCTTTTTCATATATCGGATATCTCCGTTAAAAGGTGATTTAGACCCTTTTAAGTCTTTTCATTGAGGTCCAGATAGCTGGTCAATGGTATGATATCCGTCATTCCCAAATCCTTTGGTAAATTTTACATTTGGGAAGGATGCGATAAATAAACGGCCATGCTACGTCCATCACAGACCATTTCACGGATTCGGAAATTTTTTATGGAGATAGGGGAACTCTCCTATTTTGCCGGTCGTTTTTTTAAAGTAGGTTTTAGGCCGCCGTTCGAGTTCAAGGAGTTTTTACGGCAATGCTACAACATGGGCAATCGGTCCTTGGTTTTGGTATTGGTCACTGGGTTTATCATCGGTTTGGTACTTACATTGCAATCGCGCCCCACCCTCATAGAATTTGGGGCCGTTTCCTGGATGCCCAACATGGTAGGTATTTCCATCGTACGTGAATTGGGTCCCGTGATCACAGCTTTGGTATGTGCCGGACGTATTGCATCTGGTATTGGGGCCGAATTGGGCTCCATGCGGGTAACGGAACAGATTGATGCCATGGAAGTCTCGGGCACCAATCCCTTCAAGTTTTTGGTGGTGACCCGGATTATGGCCACGACCTTGATGTTGCCGCTGTTGGTGATATTGGGAGATGCCGTTGCCTTATATGGCTCTGCTCTTGTGGAAAATTTTAAGGGAAATGTATCTTTTCAACTATACTTCAACACCGTTTTTGATGCATTGTCCTATGGCGATTTGATCCCTGCTACTATAAAATCATTCTTTTTTGGCTTTGCCATTGGCCTAGTAGGTTGTTACAAGGGCTATTACAGTAAAAAAGGAACCGCCGGAGTGGGAATGGCGGCAAACACGGCCGTGGTCTTTACATCTATGCTATTGTTTGTCATCGATTTTATTGCGGTGTTTGTGTCCGATATATTTTATGAACTATGATACCTGGAGAAAATGACATATCAGTAGAATCCCCTTCAACCGTTGGGAATGATCCAGTGATAGAGATCCAGGATCTTCGAAAGAGTTTTGGGGACAATCATGTGCTCAATGGTTTCAACATGAAGTTGTATGAAGGCGAGAATTTGGTGGTCATGGGGAAATCGGGTTCTGGAAAGTCGGTGATGATCAAATGCTTGGTGGGGTTGATGAAACCGGACTCGGGACAGATTTTGGTAATGGGACAGGACATAAGCTCATTGGTTCAAGAAGATTTGGATGCATTAAGGGCGGATATTGGTTTTTTGTTTCAGGGTAGCGCTTTGTACGATTCCATGACGGTTCGGGAAAATTTGGAATTTCCAATGAGAAGGCACCGAAAAAAAATGGGAGATATAAAAGACACGACTCCTTTGGTCTTGGAAGCCTTGGAGAGTGTGGGGTTGGAACATACCATGGATTTGATGCCCGAAGAATTGTCCGGGGGCATGAAACGCAGGGTGGCCTTGGCCCGTGCCATTATATTACGGCCAGAAATCATCCTGTATGATGAGCCTACCAGCGGATTGGACCCCATTACATCCAAGGAAATCATAGAATTAATGCGTAACATTCAACAAAAATACGGTACCTCTTCCTTGATTATCACGCATGATGTGGACTGCGCAAGGGTCATCTCGGAGCGCATGATCTTATTGGTGGATGGTATCAACTATGCGGAGGGCACATTTGGGGAACTTACAAAGTCCCGGGACCCAAAAGTGCAGGCATTTTTTAAAAAATAGCGGATATGGAAAAGACAAAAGCACAAAATATACGATTGGGAATACTGGTGGTTGTTTCCACTATTTTATTGGTTTTGGCGGCCTACTTTATTGGAAACAGGCAAAATCTTTTCGGAAATACATTCGCCATCAATGCGGTGTTCAAAAATGTAAACGGATTGCAAAAAGGAAACAATGTACGCTATTCCGGTATTGCCATTGGTACGGTGAACAACATTGAGATGATGAACGATACCACCATAATCGTGAACATGGTCATCCAAGAGAAAATGATGGCCCATATCCGAAAGAATGCCACTGCTTCCATTGGGTCGGATGGTCTTGTGGGAAGCATGATCGTTAACATTGTACCAGGCTTGGGAGAAGCTCCCTTGGTTGAGAATGGGGATCGAATAGGTTCCTATAGTAAGATTGCCACCAAGGACATGATGAGTACCCTGAACGTAACCAATGAGAATGCCGCTTTGTTGACAGCTGATCTGCTAGAGATCACCGGGGCACTGAAAAAAGGGGAAGGTACTTTGGGAGTATTGCTCAAGGATACCGTCATGTCCAAAAACCTGATGCAGACTTCTGCAAACCTGAAGAAAATGAGCGAAGAGGCCCATCAATCCTTACGGCGAATCAACGACTTTATCTCCGAAATTGAATTTGAAGGCAGTGTGGCAGATGTGCTGATAGGGGATTCCATTTCAGGTAAAAAAATGAAGGATGTCCTTGCCAATTTAGAAACCACAAGCCAAAAAATGGTATCCATTTCTGCATCGCTGGATAGTTTGTCGCTCAACATTTCCAAAGGAAAAGGGACCATAAATTACTTGGCAACCGACACCCTTTTGGTGCACCAATTGGAAAGGACCATGAAAAGTATTGAAGAGGGAACAGCACGTTTTAATGAAAACATGGAGGCCCTAAAACATAATTTTCTGACCAGGCGTTACTTTAAAAAACAGGAAAAGGCCGAAAAGAAGAACAGTGGAAATTAATCGAGTACGTTCCCTAAATCCTGATGTTAGGTTCTATCTTTTACAGGGATGACAAACTTAAGGCCGGACCATGTTTCATCCACGGCACAGACCTTGATATCCACCAGACCATTTTGCAGACCTATTTCCCTCACGATGTTGCCGTTCAGATCTGTGTTTAGTTTAGAGGCTTTTTTAGGCCAGGAAACCCAAATGATCCCATTTTGTTCTATTTCATTTCGAAGCTGGGCAATATCCTCAATAAGCTTTGCCGTACTGTCCGTGAAATAATGGACAAGGTTTTTTTTGATTTTTGGGTCCTTGACCCAATCCAAGTTTATAGGAAGATCGGAAAACAAATCCAAATATCCTTTGGGCTCATTGATCACTGAGATTTTAAAACCTTCTTTAATTCCCAGTTTCTTGGCCAAAGGAGTTCCGGAATATCCTGCGGTTTTCATTTCTTGTCATTTTGCACCTGTGTCAACCTGATGATTTCATTCATGTAACGCTCAATACCATCTTCATTTTGGATGGCACTTACCAAATTTCTGTTGTAATGTTGCTTGCGCACGAGCATGTTGATAAATTCTCGGTCTTCCACCAAACTCTTGTTTTCATCCGTATCCACGTGATAAAAATTACCATGCTCAATTACATAGGGCTCAATTTGGTTGGACCAAAATTTAATATCAATGTCCACTCTTTCCGTATAATCGTTCAGCACATCTTTCCATGAAACCAAATAGTTTCTAAGCGTATCATTTTTTATGAGCCGGATTTCCCCAGAATTGATCAAGGATTCCACCACCCCGTTGGAAGGGTAATAGGAATATCCACCAAACATACCGGTAACATAGCGATACACGGAGTCCCGTGAGGCAGGAATGTGTAGCTTGTCCAAGTTTCTAAAAACAATGACACCACTGTTATAGGTGTTGAACTGCATTTGCTTGATTTCTTTAAAACGCTGCAAATTCTGTTCAAAGTCCTTGTTTAGTTCCGAAAGGATTACTTTCTCCTTTTCGCGGTCCTTTCCATTCTCGTTCCTGTTGTTTACCTGCAAGGCCAAAAGGATGCCCAGCATCACCAAAATAATTTCACCCAAGGCATATCTGAGATACTTTCCGATCTGGTTGTTCTTTATCAGCTTCTGCTTGGTCTTTTGGAACATATTGGTTGAAAATGAGGTTGTTTTGGATTCAGAAGATACGAATTATTGAATATGAAGACTTCTATCGGCTTTTGAACAGGTTAAAAGTTGATCTCCAGTCCGATGGGACAGTGGTCGGAACCCATGACATCTGAATAAATTTTGAAGGACTCCACTTTATCCATCAAGGAAGAACTCACCAAAAAGTAATCAATACGCCAGCCCACATTCCGTTCCCTGGCCTTAAAACGATAACTCCAGTAGGTGTAGGCCACCTCATCAGGATGTAACTTTCGGAAAACATCCACAAAACCGGCATCAATAAAATTGTCCATGCCATCAATCTCCACTTGGGTGTACCCCGCTGTTTTGTTGTAGTTGGATTTATCATTTTTCAGGTCGATGGGTCGGTGGGCCACATTAAAGTCCCCGCACACAATGACCGGTTTTTTCTTCTCCAAATTTTTAAGGTAGTCCAAAAAAGCAGCGTCCCAGG
>JAGQZL010000064.1 GCA_020434915.1 Allomuricauda sp.
TCATGCATGTCATAAGGTTTGTTAGGGTTGTCCGGAACAATCCCGGATAGCTCTTCCCGAATCTCATCGCCCAATTCATAAGGCTTCATGGCGGGCAGTTCCTTATTGTTTTGGGGAAGGTAATCCAACAAAGCTCGGATATCATCCAAACAGGCGGCATCGTTGGCAGAGGTTTTGTGGGCCACGCCTGATTTGATGGCATGGGTACTGGCACCACCCAACTCCTCTGAGGTTACTTCCTCATTGGTCACTGTTTTGACCACATTGGGTCCGGTTACGAACATGTAACTGGTTTCTTCCACCATCACAATAAAATCCGTCATGGCAGGGGAATATACCGCACCACCTGCACAGGGTCCCATAATGGCGGAAATTTGTGGAATCACCCCAGAAGCTTGGACATTTCGGTAAAAAATATCGGCATACCCCCCTAAGGATCTCACCCCTTCCTGGATTCGGGCACCTCCGGAATCGTTGAGACCCACCACTGGGGCTCCAACCTTTACGGCCAAATCCATGATCTTACAAATTTTTTCCGCATGGGTTTCCGATAATGCACCCCCAAAAACCGTAAAATCCTGGGCAAAAACATATACCAATCTTCCATTTACGGTTCCATAGCCAGTAATCACCCCATCACCATAATAGATTTCCTTGTCCATGCCGAAATCTGTGGTACGGTGGGTCACCAAAATACCCATTTCCTCAAAAGAGCCTTCATCCAAAAAATAGAGGATTCGTTCCCTAGCGGTCAGTTTCTTCTTTTGATGTTGCTTGGCTATTCGCTTTTCGCCACCTCCCAAGTGGGCTTCGGCAATTTTTTCCTGTAGTGTTTTTATTTTGGAATCCATGTGGTTCAGTTTGAAGGTAATCTTACTATTTTTTTGTCTTCCAGATATTGATGAAGTGCTACCAAAGCAGCAATTTCCGCTTTTTGGGCGTTTCCTTCATGAATCATCTCCGGGGAATAATAATTTTTTACGAAATGGGTATCAAAATTTCCTGACCGGAAAGCCTCGTGTGCAAAAACAAAGCTCCCGAAGGGCAATGTGGTCTGGACTCCCTTCACCTTGTAGTTGTTGATGGCATCCAACATCAGTTCAATGGCTTCTTCCCTAGTTTTCCCATATGCAATCAATTTGGACAACATGGGATCGTAATAAATGGGGATGTCCATTCCTTCCTCAAATCCGTTATCCACACGGACTCCCTCCCCTGTTGGCAATTGGTAGGTTTCCAAGTTGCCCACACTGGGTAAGAAATCATTCAACGGGTCTTCGGCATACACCCTTAGTTCCACAGCGTGACCTGTAATTGTCAAATCTTCCTGTTTCATGGGCAGTTCCTCACCCCGGGCTATTTTTATTTGCAATTCCACCAAGTCTACCCCAGTGATCATCTCGGTAACGGGATGTTCCACTTGCAAACGGGTGTTCATTTCCAAAAAGTAGAAATTATGGTCTGCATCCATGAGGAATTCTACCGTACCGGCACCAATATAATCGCAGGCCTTGGCTACTTTGGTCGCCGCAATGCCCATTCCTTCCCTTTTCTCCGGTGTTAAAATAGAGGACGGGGCTTCTTCCACCACCTTTTGATGGCGTCGTTGCACACTACATTCACGTTCAAAAAAGTGAAGAACGTTGCCGTGGGTGTCCGCCATCACCTGGACTTCTATGTGTCTTGGCGAGGTGACATATTTTTCCACAAATACGGAACCATCTCCAAAAGCGGAAGTTGCCTCACTGATGGCACGTTTCATCCCGGATTCCAGATCCTCCTCTTTCTCCACGATACGCATTCCTTTTCCACCACCGCCAGCAGAAGCCTTGATCAGAACCGGATATCCCACTTCATTGGCAATTTCGTGGGCCTTGGCCACATCGGTAATGGCTTCATCAATTCCGGGGACCATGGGAATGTCATAGGCCTTCACCGCTTCCTTGGCCGCCAGTTTGCTCCCCATGATTCGGATTGCTTTGGACTTGGGACCAATAAAGGTGATTCCACTTTTTTCCACAGCCTCCGCAAAGGCTGCGTTCTCACTTAAGAAACCATACCCAGGGTGAATCCCATCAACATTAAGCTCTTTGGCAACCTCAATGATCTTATCCCCTCTAAGGTAGGATTGGTTGGATGGGGCCTCCCCTATACAGACCGCTTCGTCCGCAAATTGTACATGGGGTGCGTTCCTGTCCGCAGTTGAAAACACAGCCACGGTACGAATACCCATTTTTTTTGCGGTCTTCATGACACGGACCGCAATTTCGCCACGATTGGCAATCAATATTTTTTTCATGCTATTTTATTGAAATTCGATCAACAATTGTTTTTTGTCAACTGCATCGCCCTTTTTCACGCCTATTTTTTTAATGGTGCCGTTTCTTGGGGAAGTAATGATATTTTCCATTTTCATGGCTTCCAAAATCACCAATTGGTCTTCTTCTTTCACTTCTTGGCCTTCTTCCACCAGAATATCCAAGATCAATCCAGGCATAGGTGCCTCAATGGAATCAATGTTCTTGTTGGAATTGGAAGCAAAGCCCATCTTTTCAATAAGTTCATCCAACGGGGTACTGATGACCGCATGATGCTCGCTTCCATTGATGCTGATGGTATAAAGACCTTTGTTGAAATCGCCTTCGGAAATCTTAATGTGGTAAGAAACACCATCCTTCAGCAAATGGAAGGCATTTTTACCGGTTTGTATCAAATCCAAGGAAGAAATTTGGTCTTTGGAAAGTTTAAAATCAAAGCCATCGTCGACCTTGATCGAGTAAGAATTGTCCATAAAAAGTGTTTCCATAGGTTAGATTGATAAATATAAGGTTAATGCACTAGAAATTACACAAAGCTATACCTATTAAGCAGGTTTAATTATGACAATGATCATTAATTGTTTTTCTTGTAATTGCTAATTATGTACCGTTGTAATAAAGCTTCGGAAGCAATCATTTTGCTTACTTTTGATGTCAAACTTTGAACTATGCTGATACTCGGAATCGCCGGAGGTACCGGATGTGGAAAAACAACCGTTGTCAATCAAATTGTGGAACAACTTCCAGAAAACGAGGTTGGGGTCATTTCCCAGGATTCCTATTATAACGACCTATCTCATTTGAACAGGGAAGAACGGGCCAAAATAAATTTTGACCACCCGAATTCCATTGATTTTGACCTGATGATTTCCCACATGGAAGAATTGAGGAGAGGAGAAACCATCCAAACCCCTATTTATTCCTTTGTGGAAGAGACCCGAATGGAAGAGACCATTCCCACGGCACCAAAAAAGGTGATGATCGTTGAGGGAATTTTGGTTTTGAGCAATCCACTGCTCCGCGACATGTTCGACATCAAGATTTATGTACACGCCGATTCTGACGAGCGTTTGATCAGACGGTTGCAAAGGGACATCCGGGAGCGCGGCCATGATCTGGACAAGGTTTTGACCCGTTACCAAACGGCGGTGAAACCTATGCATGAGCAATTCATTGAGCCTTCCAAGGAATTTGCGGATATCATCATACCGAACAACCACTACAATACTGTGGCCATTGATATTGTGCGGACCATCATCAACAATAAACTGGCTGAAAAATGGGCCTGAAAGAGTTGAAGAAAAAGAAATGGTTCAAGGTGATGACCAACACCTACATTTTGGTGCTCACCATTTTTGTGATATGGATGGCATTCTTTGACACCAATTCGCTGTTGATCCATATGGAACTTCGGAACGAGATCCAAAAGTTGGAGAAACAAAAAGAGTTCCTTAAAGGTGAGATCTCCAAAGATCAGGAGATCTTGAAAAAGATGTCGGACGAGAAGGAACTTGAAAAATTGGCCCGGGAGAAATATTACATGAAAAAGGACAACGAAGAAATTTTCCTTATAGAATACGAAGACAGCCTAAAGAACAAAAATAATGAGTGACACTGGCCTATTTGACAAATTTCCCAAAGTTTCCGCCAAACAGTGGAAACAGAAAATCCAATTCGACCTAAAAGGTGCGGATTACAACGAAACCTTGGTTTGGGAATCCTTGGAAGGCATTAACGTAAAACCTTTTTACAATGCCGAAGACCTTGCCGAAAAACCCTCCTTCCCATCAAAAGCACAGGATTGGGCCATTGGCCAGAACATTTACGCTGGTGATGCTAAAAAGGCCAATTACAAGGCCTTAGATGCACTTAACAAAGGTGTGGAAAGCCTTTTGTTTACCATTCCCAATGAGGAAATAGATTTTAAAACACTTTTGGCAGGCATTGATTTGGATAAGACCCCTATTCATTTCAATCTTCAATTTTTGGCCGTAGAACCTATCAAAAGGTTGATGGGTTTGGTGGATGGAAAAAAGGCGAACATTTTTTTGAATTTGGACATCATTGGCCATCTGGCACAAGATGGTAATTGGTTCCATAGCCTAGAAAAAGACCATCAACTTCTCGAAGAAATTATTGGACTCGCCAAAGCCGTGAATAATGTTTCGGTGCTATCCGTAGACCTATCGCTTTATCAAAATGCGGGAGCCAACATGGTACAGCAATTGGCTTACGGATTGGCCCATGCCAACGAATACCTGAACCATTTTTCAAATGTCACCTCGAGCGAAGTCGAAAAGGCATTCCCAATTACCTTTAAAGTTTCCATAGGTGGCAACTATTTCTTTGAAATAGCCAAAATAAAAGCCCTCCGTTGGTTGTGGAAAAGTATTGCCCCTGCCTATCACCTGAACAATGACTGCCACATCTTGGCCGTTCCCACAAAACGCAACAAAACCTTGTACGACTTCAACGTGAACATGCTCCGGACCACATCGGAATGCATGTCAGCGGTTTTGGGTGGTGCGGATACGGTGTGCAATATGCCCTACGATGCCATTTACCATAAGGACAATGATTTTGGGGAGCGAATTGCCAGAAATCAGTTGCTTTTATTAAAAGAGGAGGGTTATTTTAATGGAGCTTCCCAAATTTCGGAAGGAGCCTATTATATTGAATCCCTCACTGAACAATTGGCAGAAAAAGCCTTGAACTTGTTCAAACAATTAGAAGCTTCCGGAGGATTTTTGGACGCCTTGAAAAAAGGAACCATCCAACAAAAGATCAAGGAAAGTGCCCAAAAGGAACAGGACCTTTTTGACACAGGAAAGATTATCGCACTGGGAACCAATAAATACCCCAACCCCCAAGATCGCATGAAAGATGATTTGGAACTGTATCCATTCGTAAAAACCCAGCCCCGTAAAACCCTTGTGGAGCCCATAATCGAAAAACGATTGGCGGAAACCATGGAACAAAAAAGATTGAACGATGAGTAGAAAAGACCTTCAACACCTGGAATTGGCTGATCAGTCAGGGGCAGTCGAGACACAAACATACGGACACGAAGATTTTGCGGCAGGGATTTCCCCATTCTTGCGAGGACCCTACTCTACCATGTACGTCCGAAGACCATGGACCATCCGCCAATATGCTGGATTTTCCACTGCTGAGGAAAGCAACGCGTTTTACCGTAGAAATCTGGAAGCGGGCCAGAAAGGACTTTCGGTAGCATTTGACCTACCCACTCACCGTGGCTACGATTCTGACAACGAACGTGTGGTAGGCGATGTGGGCAAAGCTGGTGTGGCCATTGACTCTGTGGAAGACATGAAAATCCTCTTTGATGGCATTCCCTTGGACCAAATGTCCGTTTCCATGACCATGAACGGAGCGGTCATTCCCATTATGGCCTTTTATATTGTGGCTGCTTTGGAACAAGGTGTCCCCATGGAAAAGCTCTCAGGGACCATCCAGAATGACATCCTGAAGGAATTCATGGTACGAAACACCTACATCTATCCACCTACCCCTTCCATGCAGATCGTGGCGGATATTTTTGAGTTCACCAGCAAACATATGCCCAAGTTCAACAGCATCAGTATATCAGGTTATCACATGCACGAAGCTGGGGCACCGGCAGCCATGGAATTGGCCTACACCTTGGCCGATGGTATTGAATACATCCGCACCGGAATCAAGGCTGGATTAAAAATTGATGAGTTTGCCCCTCGCCTTTCATTCTTCTGGGGAATTGGGATGAACCATTTCTCCGAGATTGCCAAAATGAGGGCCGGAAGGATGTTGTGGGCCAAGTTGGTGGAACAGTTTGAGCCCCAAAATGACAAATCGTTGATGCTTCGTACACACAGTCAGACCAGTGGTTGGAGCCTTACGGAACAAGATCCTTTCAACAATGTGGCCAGAACCACTATTGAGGCCATGGCGGCCGCTTTTGGTGGCACCCAAAGCCTGCACACCAACGCTTTGGATGAAGCCATTGCACTGCCTACGGATTTCTCCGCACGAATCGCCCGTAACACCCAGCTATACCTTCAATTGGAAACGCATATCACCAAGACCGTAGATCCCTGGGCCGGTAGCCACAAAGTGGAAAAACTTACCGCTGAGATTGCTGAAGAAGCTTGGAAATTGATCCAGGAAGTAGAAAAATTGGGTGGCATGACCAAGGCCATCGAAGCGGGTATCCCTAAAATGCGAATTGAGGAAGCCGCTGCCAGAAAACAGGCCCGTATTGATAGCGGACAGGATGTGATCGTAGGGGTCAACAAATATCAACTGGAGAATGAGGATGACCTTCAAATTCTAGAAGTGGACAATGCCAAGGTCCGTAGACAGCAAATGGAAAGTCTGCAAAAAATCAAGTCGATACGAAATACAGAAGCTGTGGAAAATGCCTTGGAGGCCATTCGGATGACGAGCAAAAAAGCCACAGAAAATACTTCTGACCGCGGAAATTTGCTAGCTTTAGCCGTGGAAGCGGCCAAAGAAAGGGCAACATTGGGTGAAATCAGTGATGCCATGGAGAGTGCCTTCGGCCGATACAAAGCAAAAATCCAATCGTTTACCGGCGTGTATTCCAAAGAGATCAAAAACGACGAAAGTTTTGAAAAGGCCCGAAAAATGGCCGATGAATTCGCCCAACATGAAGGCCGAAGACCTCGCATCATGGTTGCCAAAATGGGGCAGGACGGTCACGATCGTGGCGCCAAAGTAGTGGCCACAGGCTATGCCGACCTTGGTTTTGATGTGGATATTGGACCCTTGTTCCAAACCCCGGCCGAAGTGGCCAAACAAGCCGTGGAAAATGATGTGCATATCTTGGGGATTTCCTCGTTGGCAGGTGGACACAAGACCTTGGTTCCTGAAGTGGTCCAAGAGTTGAAGAACCATGGCAGGGAAGATATCATGGTCATTGTAGGAGGGGTCATCCCCAAACAGGATTACCAACATCTTTTGAACCATGGTGCCGTGGCCGTATTTGGACCAGGCACCAAAATAGCGGACGCCGCCATTGAAATCTTAAAGATTTTGATGGATTAAAACTGCTTAACAATCTAATAAATACAACTTTAACTTTCTTTAACGCTGAAAGCCAGGGTTATTCACCCTCTGTTAACAAAATACATTTTTTGGCGTCTTAAATAATCGTATTTTTAGCACCTAACTTACTATGAAATGGGCAAGATTATTGCTATTGCAAACCAAAAGGGTGGTGTTGGCAAAACTACTACTACGGTAAACCTTGCGGCCTCCCTTGGTGTATTGGAAAAGAAAGTATTGTTGATTGATGCCGATCCCCAGGCAAATGCGACATCTGGTTTGGGCATTGATGTGGATTCCGTGGAACATGGAACCTATCAACTCTTGGAGCACACCATGAACGTGGATGAGGTTATCGTCCAGACAGATTCCCCCAATGTGGACCTTATTCCGGCCCACATAGACCTCGTTGCCATTGAAATTGAATTGGTGGACAAGGACAACAGGGAATATATGTTGAAGGAAGCCCTGAAAGGATTGGGCGACCGCTATGACTTTGTCTTGATTGATTGCGCACCTTCATTGGGTCTTTTGACACTGAACGCCCTAACTGCGGCGGATTCGGTAATGATACCCATCCAGTGTGAATACTTCGCCTTGGAAGGTTTGGGCAAATTGCTGAATACGGTAAAAAGTGTGCAAAAAATACATAATAACGACTTGGACATTGAGGGAATGCTGTTGACCATGTATGATTCAAGGTTACGCCTTTCCAACCAAGTGGTGGAAGAAGTGAAGAAACACTTTGCGGATATGGTCTTCGATACCATCATCCAAAGAAACGTAAGGCTAAGTGAGGCGCCAAGCTACGGGGAGAGCATCATTAAATATGATGCCAGTAGCAAGGGAGCATCCAATTACCTGAACTTGGCCAACGAAATTTTGAAGAAAAACAAGGAGAAAGTTTAAATGGCGAAAGCAACAAAAAAACAGGCTTTGGGAAGAGGCCTGTCCGCTCTTTTAAAGGATCCCGATAACGACATTCAATCCGTTTCGGACAAAAATGCGGACAAGGTCATTGGAAATGTAGTGGAACTGGATATAACTTCCATTGAAATGAATCCCTTTCAGCCTCGTTCCAATTTCAATGATGAGGCCTTGGAAGAACTGGCCAGCTCCATTCGGGAACTGGGAATCATACAACCCATTACTGTTCGGAAGCTCGATTTTAACAAGTTCCAATTGGTTTCCGGGGAGCGACGATACCGTGCCTCCAAATTGGTGGGACTGGAGACCATTCCCGCTTATATCAGAATAGCCAACGACCAAGAGTCTTTGGAAATGGCCTTGGTGGAAAACATCCAAAGGCAAGATTTGGACCCTATTGAAATTGCCCTTTCCTACCAAAGATTGATAGACGAAATCCAGATTACACAGGAAAAATTGAGTGACCGTGTTGGAAAGAAACGTTCCACCATCACCAACTACCTCCGTTTGTTGAAACTCCACCCCATCATCCAAACAGGAATGCGCGATGGTTTCATCAGCATGGGTCATGGAAGGGCCCTTATCAATATTGACAAAAAGAAAGAACAGATTGCCATTTATGAAAAAGTGGTTTCCGATGGACTGTCCGTTCGGGAAACAGAACGATTGGTCAAGGAACACAAAGAACCTGGCACTGAAAAAGGTGCCGTTCAAAACAAAGGTGCCAAGGAAGTTCCCGGCTTTGTTTCCAGTGGAATCGACGCCATCAAAGAACGTTTGGCAGCCAAAGTGGACATTACCGCTTCCAAAAACGGCAAGGGTAAAATCGTAATCCCCTTTCATTCAGAGGAAGAATTCAAGCGTATCAGAAAAATATTGACCGGTGAATAAAAACCTCCTCTTTTTGCTCTTTGCCATACTGTTTCTTTATAGTGGATTTTCCCAAGAAAAAGAAAAGAAGACCAGTAAGGAAGCTCCTCAGACCAAAGAGACCGATTCCATCTCCCAAGAATTCGATAAAAAGGGAGTTACTTTTGAAGAAGTGAGCAAGAGGGAAAATGTGAACCCTTTGGCACCCAGTAAGGCTGCCTTTTATTCGGCCATACTACCGGGCCTTGGTCAAATCTACAACAAACGCTATTGGAAAGCCCCTATTGTCTGGGGCGCCATAGGCACCGGAATCTATGTGTATTCCTATAACAACAACGAATACAACAGGGCAAGAAATGCCTATAAAAGAAGGTTGGCCGGGTTTACGGACGATGAATTTTCCAGAGAGGACGGCACCCCTATCATCTCGGATGAGGCATTACAGGAAGCGCAGGAAAGTACCCAGCGGGACCGTGACCTTGCATTGGTGATCACCATTGCCCTATATGCTTTGAACATCATTGATGCCAATGTAGATGCACATTTGAAACAGTACAATGTTGATGACAACCTTGCCATAGATTTTAAACCTTACTTGGAGGTAAATCCCCTGACCAACTCGCCCAATTACGGAATGGCGCTGGTCGTTAAATTTTAAAGCATGAACATCGGTCTTTTCGGTTATGGTAAAATGGGAAAAATGATTGAGCAGATTGCTCAGGACAGAGGTCATACCATTGTTGCCAAAATAGACGCAGATACCACGGATATTGATTATGAATCCCTGGACGTAGCCATTGATTTTAGCACTCCGGATGCCGCTTTCGGGAATATTACGGGGTGTTTTAAAAATGGGGTCCCGGTAATCAGTGGCACTACAGGCTGGCTTGAAAAGTATGCAGAGGCCGTTGCCATTTGCCAACAGAACCAAGGTGGATTCATCTACGCTTCCAACTTTAGTTTGGGGGTGAACATTTTTTTTGAGCTCAACGCCCATCTAGCCAAAATGATGGCAAACCTAGAACAATACAAGGTTTCCATGGAAGAGATACACCACACCCAAAAACTGGACGCCCCAAGTGGTACGGCCATTACATTGGCAGAAGGCATCATTGAAAATTCATCCTATGAAAAATGGGAACTGGATAAATCCGATGCCATGACCATTCCGATAAAATCGGTGCGGGAAGGCATGGTACCGGGAACCCACAGTATCCGCTATGAAAGTTCCGTGGACCAAATTGAAATCAAGCACGAAGCTTTTAACCGGGAAGGTTTTGCGTTGGGAGCCGTGATAGCCGCAGAGTGGATTCAAGGGAAAATAGGTGTGTTTACCATGAAAGATGTGTTAAACCTAACCTAAAAACGTAACAAGAACTTAGACACCAAGTCTAACAAAGAAATTTTTTTATATGGACGGTACACAGTGGATCATTTTTATAATGATCATTCAGGTCATCCACTTTTTGGGAACTTGGAAACTATATGTAAAAGCAGGCAGAAAAGCTTGGGAAGCTGCCATCCCGGTATATAATGGCATCGTTTTGATGAAAATCATCAAAAGGCCTTGGTGGTGGGTACTTCTATTGTTCATTCCCATTATCAATTTATTGATGTTCCCCGTGGTTTGGGTAGAGACCATCCGAAGTTTTGGGAAGCATTCCCTCGTGGACACTTGGCTGGTTATTTTGACCCTAGGGTTTTACATCTACTATATCAACTATTTTGAAGATGTAAGCTATATTGAGGATAGAAGCCTGAAGCCCAGGACTGGATTGGGTGAATGGGTAAGTTCCATCGTATTTGCCATTGTGGCGGCCACTTTTGTACATACCTATTTCATTCAGCCCTACGTAATCCCTACCGGATCATTGGAACGTACCTTGCGTATTGGCGACTTTTTGTTCGTGAGTAAGTTCCACTACGGTGCCAGGGTTCCAATGACCACTTTGGCTGCCCCCATGGTCCATGACACACTGCCTATCTTAAAAACCCGTTCGTATTTGGCCGACGTAGATCCAGAAACGTATAAAACTTCCTGGATCAATAAACTACAGCTGCCTTACATGCGCCTGCCCGGGTTTGAACAAGTCAAAAAGAACGATATCGTGGTGTTCAGCCTTCCTTCGGATACACTGTACCAATTTTTTAAGGCACAAAAAGCGGTGATGAAACCCGTGGACAAAAAATCCAATTATGTAAAACGTTGTGTGGGCACCCCAGGCGATTCTTTGTCCGTAATCAATGGTTTTGTGTACATCAACGGTGAAAAATTGAAACTTTCCGATCGTGCCAAACCAATGTACGATTACGAGATCTATGCCAAAAATGGGGTTTCCAGTAGATTGCTGGAAGAAGTGGATGCTTCCGATTATTACAGAAAATATATTGCCACGAATATCAACGAAGCACAATATAATGCACTGGCCCCCTATGTTTCCGGCGCTAAAAATACCAACGACGGCAAAATTGAACTCTATACCAAGGAAAAAGGCATTCCAACTGAGGTGATCCGCCAATTGAGGCTTTCCCTGACCGAAGAAAAACCAAGATCTAGAAATGCGAACATGACAGATGAAATGGTGGCCAAACTAAGGGAAAACCCAGCAATTGATTCTGTTGTCAAAACCGAGGAGCCAAAAGGAATGTATGGTGGCGCCTTCCCTCAAAAGCCCAATTTATACCCTTGGAACAATGACAACTTTGGCCCAATTTATATTCCCAAGGCAGGGACTACGGTAGCCATTGATTACAAAACCATTCCATTGTACAAAAAAATCATTCGGGACTACGAGCATAATGATGTCAAGGTAACTGGGAACAAGGTTTACATTAATGGGGAAGAAGCCAATTCGTATACCTTTAAACAGGATTATTATTGGATGATGGGTGATAACCGCGACCATTCCGAAGATAGTAGGACTTGGGGCTACG
>JAGQZL010000065.1 GCA_020434915.1 Allomuricauda sp.
GGATGAAACCTTTAAGTTGGACGCCCCATTCTTGGTAATGGCCACCCAAAACCCGGTGGAGCAGGAAGGAACCTATCCACTCCCTGAGGCGCAGGTAGACCGTTTTATGTTGAAAACGGTCATTGACTATCCCAAAATGAACGAGGAGCAACTCATCATAAGGCAAAACCTGAAAGGTGATACCGAACCTATCAAACCCGTTGTTTCATTGGAGCAGATATTGAGAGCACAGGATACGGTCCGCGACGTATACATGGATGAGAAAATTGAAAAATACATCCTTGACTTGATCTTCGCCACCAGATATCCTGAAAAATACAATTTGGAGAACTTAAAGCCGCTGATCAGCTTTGGTGCGTCCCCAAGGGGAAGCATCAACCTGGCCAATGCCTCCAAGTGCTACGCCTTTATCAAGAGAAGAGGGTATGTAGTTCCGGAAGATGTAAGGGCCGTCATACATGACGTGTTACGCCACAGAATTGGAATTACCTACGAGGCAGAAGCAGAAAACATTACTTCCGAAGAAATCATCAACAAGATCGTAAACGAGGTAGAAGTGCCGTAGCGGTTCAATGTTTCTCGGTGTAAGTAGCCCTACTTTTAGCCAACCCGAAAACCTATTTCTTGAACCAGATGGATACAAAGGAACTACTAAAAAAAGTACGTAAGATTGAAATAAAGACCCGGCGTCTTTCCGACCATATTTTTGGTGGGGAATATCATTCTACGTTCAAAGGTAGGGGGATGACCTTCAGTGAGGTTCGCCAATATCAATTTGGGGATGACGTAAGGAGCATCGATTGGAACGTAACGGCCCGTTACAATGAACCTTTTGTAAAAGTCTTTGAGGAAGAGCGTGAACTTACCATGATGTTGATGGTGGATGTGAGTGGTTCGGAGCTTTTCGGTACGGCCAATCAGTTCAAAAAAGAGATCATCACTGAAATTTCCGCAACACTTGCCTTTTCTGCGCTCCAGAACAATGACAAGGTGGGCATGATCCTGTTTTCGGACGAGGTGGAGCTTTTCATCCCTCCCAAAAAAGGAAAAAGCCACGTGCTACGCATCATCAGGGAATTGTTGGAGTTTAGCCCGAAAAGCAGCAAAACAAATGTGGCCGAGGCGTTAAAGTTCCTAACCAACGTTATGAAGAAAAAAGCCATTGTCTTTGTGCTTTCTGATTTTATAGCGGAGGATTACCAAAATACACTCCGCATTGTGGGCAACAAACACGATGTAACCGGAATCCGGGTGTTTGACCAAAGAGAGGAGTCCATCCCCAATCTGGGCATGGTGCAAATGCAGGATGCCGAAACCGGGGAATTACAATTGGTAAACACCCAATCCAAACAGGTTCGAAATGGATATGGGAAATATTACAAGGATAGAGTGACCTATTTTTTGGATGCCTTCACCAAATCAGGTTGTGGGGTGATTAGCTGTAGGACCGATGAAAGTTATGTGCGAAAATTATTGGGTTATTTTAAACGTAGAGGTTAATGGTGCTGAAAGGTTTACATATAGAAAGAAATAGAAGCAAATCCCATATTGTTTTGGGCATTTTGCTCTGTCTTTTTGTAATACCTCTGGTTGGTTTTTCCCAAACCCAACCCAAAGTGGCCACGGAAGTGGATACCCTCGCCATTAAAATTGGGGAACAGATCCATTACACAATTACCGTGGAAGCGGATTCAACAGATGTGGTACACTTTCCTGAAGGACAGACCTTCTCTCCCTTGGAAACAGTGGAGGCCATCATGGCAGATACTATTAAGAACAATGACAGGGTTACCCTTCAGCGCATCTATGCCCTGACCCAATTTGATAGTGGTGCCTATACCATCCCCCCACAGTTGGTTACCATCAATGAGCAGCAAATTTTTACAGATTCCTTCCAAGTAAAAGTGGCGGATGTGAAAGTGGACACCACCAAGCAGAAGATGTTCGACATTAAACCATTGATCCAAGTGGAGCGTAGCACGGCCGATATGTGGAAAACCGCCCTTTGGATCCTTCTGGCATTGGTGCTCGTTGGCGGACTGGTCTACTGGTTCTTTCTAAGAAAGAAACCCTTGACCGAAACCGAAAAAGAAGCCTTGCTTCCCCCTTATGACCGTGCTTTGCTGGAGCTTAAAAAATTGGAAAATTCCAAATATCTGATCCAGGACGAATACAAACAATATTATTCCGAGCTTACCAATATTGTTCGGATGTACCTTGAGGAGGACGTACATCTTTCGGCCATGGAAAGTACCACTTCGGAGCTGATCACCAAATTGGAAATGTTACGGGATGCCGGTGAACTTAAGTTGGACGACGATACCATCCATCAGTTCCAAAAAATACTACAAACTGCGGATTTGGTAAAATTTGCCAAATCCAAACCCGCTTCCACCATAGCTGAACAAGATAGAAAGTTAGTGGAAGAGATTGTGGTGAAAACCCACGATGCCCTCCCAGAACCAACCGAAGAAGATTTATTGTTGGATGAAGCATATTTGGAAGAACTGGCAAAGAAAAAACAGCGAAAACGCATTTACTGGGCTGCTGCCATTTTTGTCGGAATCATCTTTTTTGCTGGTGCCTTTTCCGTAACCTATTATGGTTTCAAAAAAGTGCGCGATACTGTTTTTGGCTATCCCACCAAAGAGTTGTTGGAAGGTGATTGGGTAGCGAGTTCCTACGGATTTCCTCCTGTTCAATTGGAAACTCCGGATGTGTTGGTGCGACAGGAAATGGATTTGCCCCAGGAAATGAAAGAGGTAATCAAAGAGTTGCAGGCATTCTCCTATGGTAGCTATGCGGGCATTTTCTCCATCTCCACCAGTTCCGTCACCTATAAGGAAGAAATAGACCCCAATTTTGAGGTGGCCGTAAGCACCATTCTGGCAAGCTTTGAACAATTGGGTCTAAAAAATATCATTACCAAACAAGAGGAATTTGTAACCCAATCCGGGGTTAAGGGTTTAAAAACCTATGGAACCGGAACTTTTGAAAATTCCGGAAACCCAGATTCTAAAAAAGCGAAATACAGTATCCTCTCCTTTGGAGGCAAAGGATTTATGCAGCAGGTTGTGCTCACCTGGGAAGATGGGGACGAGTATGCGGAGCGTATCGTAGATCGTATATTGAGCAGTTTGGACGTAAAAACACAGGCATAGATGTTTGAAAATATAGAATTTGCAAATCCTGAGTTCTTTTGGCTGTTTCTATTGCTGCCATTGGCTTTGCTATGGTATTTTTTCAGACGGAAAAATGAGATGGCCTCTCTTCGTATTCCCAGTATCAAGGGGTTTTCAGTGAGCAATTGGGCGGCCAAGATTAAACCTGCGCTCTTCTTTCTTCGCCTTTTGGCGCTAGCGGCCATCATCACAGCGTTGGCAAGACCACAGACCGAGGATATTTCCACTCGGACAAAGACCACCAAAGGTATAGACATCGTTATGGCCATAGACATCTCTTCCAGTATGTTGGCGCGCGACCTAAAACCCAACCGCCTTTCCGCACTGAAGGAAGTGGCGGCCAATTTTATTGAAGAACGTCCCAATGACCGTATCGGGATAGTAGGGTATGCCGGGGAAAGCTACACCAAAACGCCTATTACCAGTGATAAGACCATCGTACTTAATGCATTGAATGAAATTACCTACGGAGAACTTGAAGATGGAACCGCCATTGGTATGGGGTTGGCCACTTCGGTAAACCGTTTGAAGGAAAGCAAGGCCATTAGCAAGGTTATCATTCTGTTGACGGACGGGGTCAATAATTCTGGATTTATCGAGCCGCGTACCGCTGCCGATCTTGCCGTGGAATTTGGTATAAAAACTTACACCATCGGTTTGGGAACCAATGGGAATGCACTTACCCCAATTGCCTACAACCGGGATGGCTCCTTCCGATATGGCATGCGCCAAGTGGAAATTCAGGAGGACCTGCTCCAAGAAATTGCAGAGGTTACCGGAGGCAAATACTTCCGCGCCACGGACAATGAGTCGCTCGAGGAGATTTATGAAGAGATTAATAAATTGGAAAAAACAGAAATAGAGGAATTTAAATATTACAAGTACGAAGAAAAGTTTCGGCCACTTATTTTTTTGGCCGGCATCTTATTGTTGTTGGAATGGGGATTGCGCAATTCCCTCTTTAAAAGTTTTATTTAGGAATGATTCAGTTTGACGAAAAAATATATTTCTACCTGTTGGCCATACTCCCCGTGATGGCCTTGGCCTTCTTTTTTCTTCAAATATGGAAAAAACGGACCCAAAAACGCTTTGCAGATTCAAAATTGATGAAGCGCTTGGCTCCCAACCGATCCAGTTTTAAATCTGCGGTGAAACTTGCCTTTTTATTGGCTGGGCTTTCCTTTTTGATTTTGGGACTTGTAAACCCAAAGATTGGAACCAAACTGGAAACCGTTAAGCGTGAAGGGGTAGATATTGTTTTTGCCATTGATGTTTCCAAAAGTATGTTGGCAGAGGACATTGCCCCCAACCGCTTGGAAAAGGCAAAACGTATCGTCTCCGAAATCATCAACCAACTGGCCAGTGACCGAATCGGTATCATTGCCTACGCAGGCCAAGCCTATCCGCAACTGCCTATTACCACGGATTATGGGGCGGCAAAGATGTTCCTGCAAAGCATGAACACGGATATGTTGTCCTCCCAAGGAACGGCCATAGATGCTGCCATAGACCTCGCCAGCACCTATTATGATGATTCCCAGCAGACCAACCGCGTATTGTTCATTGTATCGGATGGGGAAGACCATTCAGAAAATTTGACCACCAGAGCTGTGGAAAATGCCACTCAGAATGGTATCCGAATTTTTACAATTGGTGTTGGGAAGGCAAAAGGTGCCCCCATTCCCATTAAAAGAAATGGCATTGTGGAGAGCTTGAAAAAAGATAATGAAGGAGAGGTGGTCATCACCCGATTGAACGAACCTATTTTGACCGAAATTGCTGAGCGTGGAAATGGTGAGTACATTGACGGTTCCGATACCGAAGATGCGGTGGAATACATCAAGGAACAACTAAACCGCATGGACAAAACTGAGTTTGAAGCAAAGCAATTTGCAGAATACAAGGACCAATTCCAATGGTTCCTTGCAGCCGGCTTTTTATTTTTATTTTTGGACATCTTCGTTTTGGACAGAAAGACCCAATGGCTAAAAAAACTGAATCTTTTTAATGAACATGGCGATGAATAAGATAAGATGGACGTTTGTACTGTTGCTGTGTTTTGGGATGGCCCATGCACAGGATGAAGCTGCGGAAAAAGCACAGCAAGAAGCTGAAAAAGCATTGAGGGAATCCACAAACCTAACTTGGGAGGCCAACAAGGAACTCACCGCCAATGATTTTGTAGGTGCCGAGGCCGAATACCGAAAAGCCATATCAAAGAGCGGCAAAAATGCGGCCGCTCCCTATAATCTCGGCAATGCCTACTATAACAGGGAAAGTTATGGTGAAGCCTTTGGCCGATACAAACAGGCCGGGGATGCTGCAGAAGACAAAGCCGAAAAACACAAGGCCTTCCACAACATGGGCAACGTTTTCATGAAGAGTAAGGAATACGAAAAGGCCGTGGAAGCTTACAAACAAGCACTAAGGAACAATCCCAACGACGAAGAAACACGATACAATCTAGCCTTGGCGAAAAAAATGCTCGAAAAGCAGCAGGACGAGCAGAAAAACGACCAAAACCAAGATAACAAGGACAACCAAGACAAACAGGACCAAAAAGATCAGAACCAAGATCAAGACAAGGACCAGAACAAAGAAGGGGGAGATAACGAAAAGCAAGACGAAGGCAAGCAGAACGAGGACGAAAACAAGGACAAGGGAGACCAGGGAGAAAATGGTGAGGATAAGCCTGAGGAAAACCAGAAGGGAGATGGGGACGAGAAAAAAGAACAAGAGAAAAAGCCGAATGAAGGAGATGAGCCCCAAGACCAAAAGCAACAACCCAAGCCCAATCAGCTCTCCAAACAGCAAATCCAGAACTTGCTAGAAGCTATGCAGAACGAGGAGAAAAAAGTCCAGGAAAAAATGGAGGCCAGAAAAGTTAGGGGCAAAAAAATTAAAAACGAAAAAGACTGGTGATGAAAGGGTTGAAAAGTAACATACTACTTTTCTTGGGAGTTTTCCTATTTTCAGGACAGCTTTCCCATGCCCAAGATGAAGATGTCACCTTTGATATGGTCCTAAGCAAAGAAACTTTGGGAATCAATGAACGTCTTCGTGTAGACTTTTCCATGAACAAGGACGGAGACAATTTCAATCCTCCTTCTTTCAAGGGATTCAATGTGGTCATGGGACCATCACAATCCATCAGTTCTTCTTGGGTTAACGGAAAACGGCAATTTTCAAAAGTGTACTGGTACATTTTGGAACCTACCGCAAGGGGTAAGTTTACAATAGACCAGGCCACCATTGACATATCCGGTCAAACCTACAAGACCACTCCAAAAACGGTGGAAGTAACCGCAGCCGTAGACAGGCCAAACGGTCAAAAAACGGTGGATGATATCGCTGACGAAAACTTACATTTGGTAGCCGAGGTATCCAAAGGAAATCCTTATCTGAACGAAGCGGTAACGGTTGTTTACAAATTATATGTGAGCCCGAACATCAAGGTGACCAATTATAGGCCTTTGGACAATCCCACCTACAACAATTTTTGGAGTCAGGATATCCCGGTAACCGAGCACACCGTGCTTAACGGCACCTATGAAGGAAAACCCTATCGGTATGTGGTGTTGAAACGGGTAGTACTGTATCCCCAGAAAGCTGGTAATCTGGAAATTGAGCCGCTTTCCCTTGAAATATTCGTGGATGTTCCTACCAACCGAAGGGATTTCTTTGGGGGGCAGATCTATACCCAGACAAGCAAAACCGTTTCGGCCGGCAGAAGGACCATTAATGTAAAGGCCCTCCCCCAAGCTGGAAAACCGGCAGATTTTAGCGGGGCGGTCGGTGAATTTGATTTCTCCGTAACCACAAGCAAAACAGAATTGAACGCTTCCGAATCATTGCAGGCCAAAGTGGAGGTGACCGGAAAGGGCAACCTTAAACTGTTCCAGCTTCCCAAGCCAGAACTGCCCAGCTCCTTGGAAGTGTACGACCCCGAACACGATGAAAACATTCGGACCTACAGTACAGGAATGGAAGGTAAAGTGGCCGATAACTATACCATCGTACCATCTTTTAGGGGGAAATACCCCATCCCCAGTATTTCGTTCAGCTATTTTGACCCAAAAGCGGGGGAATATGTGACCCTGAACTCGGACGAAATCAACATTGAAGTGATCGATGGACCATCAGGAGCCTCTGAAAGTGCCGCGGTTAACGAATCAAACAAACAGCTTGTAGTCCCAACCGGCAAGCAATTCCATTTTATCAAGACAGTCCCACATTTGAGCCCAATGGTAACCCGTTGCTTTTTTGGTTCCAAAACTTTCTTTATTCTACTGTTTGCCCCATTATTGTTGATTCCCATTGCCATTTTCATTTCCAAGAAGAGGGAGGCCATTGCAAGCGATGTTGTGGGCAACAAGATAAAACAGGCCAATCGACTGGCCAGAAAATATCTGTCCACGGCCAAAAAGAATTTGGGTGACAAGGAGGCTTTCTACGTGGCTTTGGAAAAAGGTCTGCACAATTACCTAAAGGCCAAATTGCATATTGAGACTTCTGAATTCAGCAAAGAAAAAATCACTGGCATCCTCTCCAATAAAAATGTTGAAAAGGAAGACATACAAGGTTTTATTGCTTTGCTCACCAGTTGTGAAATGGCCCGATACAGTCCATTTTCAAATGTGCAGATGCAAAATGATTATGACAAGGCCAGCGAAGTAATCTCTAAATTGGACAAACAGTTATGAGTATGAAAAAGGTAGTGGTTTTAATTTGTCTGTTCCTGTCATCCTTCGGATTTGCCCAAAACGAGCAATTGTTTTCCGAGGCTACCGAATACTATAACAATGGTGAGTTCTCCAAGGCCATTGAGAATTATGAAAAGATAGTTCAAAATGGGCAGCATTCCGCTGCGCTCTATTTTAATATGGGAAACTGCTATTACAAGTTGAATTCCATAGGCCCAAGTATCTATTATTACGAGAAAGCGCTGCTTTTGAATCCGAATGACGATGAAATCCTCAACAATTTGGGATATGCCCAGAACATGCGGTTGGATGCCATTGAGGAAATTCCCAAAACGGAGCTTTCAAAAATATACAATACCACCATTGGTCTTTTTACCTGTGATCAATGGGCATATTTGGCAGTTGGTCTGGTCCTCTTCTTTATAGTGACCTATCTGGGATATTTTTTCCTACGCTCCGCAAACCAAAAGCGAATTGCCTTTATCACCAGTTTTTTCACTTTAGGATTGGGCATTTTGTGTATCTTACTGGCATACCTTCAGCAACAACAATATAAAAAGGACAATCCGGCCATTGTGTTCAGCAAGGAAGTGAAGGTTTCATCAGAGCCCAATAATAACAGTGAAGCCGTTTTCACCCTTCATGAAGGAACCAAGGTAAATGTGTTGGAAGAACTGGACGGTTGGGAGAAAATACGGATTGCCGATGGTCAGACCGGATGGTTATTGGCCGAAAACGTTAGGAAACTTAAAGATTTTTAGAGATTCTTAACAAAAATGTTTGTGGTTACCATTAACTTAGCAAACACTGTTATGATACTGAGACGTTTAGCACTTCCAATAGTTTCCATTGTCATGGTTACCATTTTAATGGTTTCACCATTGACCCCCCTTTTGGGAAAAGACTATTGTACCCTGCTAATTCTTGGTTCATCCGAAGAAGAGAACAATTCGCATGACACTGCTGAAAGCAAAGTTTTTGACGGCAAGTTCTTCTTGCTGAAAAACTTTTTTTCCATGGATTCTTCCCTAAAACAAGAAAAACAGCACAGTACTTTGGCGTACGCGTTCACAGTTCTTGAACACACCATTGAGATACTTGATCCTCCCCCCAAGAAATTGGTTTAATAATCATCTTTCATTTACCATCAATTTCTAACTGTCTTCATTGTTGTATGTGTTTGAAGACATCAAACCTAATTATATCATGTTCAAGTATATTAAAAACGACTTGCCCGCCAGTATTGTGGTATTCTTTGTGGCATTGCCCCTATGTTTGGGTATTGCCCTTGCCAGTGGTGCACCTCTGTTTTCCGGACTCATTGCCGGTATTGTGGGCGGTATCATTGTGGGGGCCCTCAGTGGTTCCCAAATAGGCGTAAGTGGTCCAGCAGAAAAAAAAAAAAAAATTGTGTTAACAGCCATTGGAACCCTGGGAGGTTATCAAAACTTTTTATTGGCCGTAGTTTTGGGTGGTCTCATCCAAATTTTGTTCGGCTTTTTGAAAGCCGGGGTAATCGCCTACTATTTTCCATCCTCAGTGATCAAAGGAATGCTTACCGGTATCGGAATCATCATTATTCTGAAACAGATACCTCACTTTTTTGGTTACGACGCGGATCCAGAAGGGGATTGGGCCTTTTTTCAGGTCGATGGTGAAAACACCTTCAGCGAAATCATAAACTCCATCAATTATATTAGCCCCGGAGCGACCATCATAGCGGTGATCGGTTTGGCAATCCTTATCCTTTGGGACAGGGTATTGAGCAAAAAAGCAAAGATCTTTGAATTGGTACAAGGTCCTTTGGTGGCCGTTGCATTGGGTATTCTCTACTTTGCATTCACAAAGGACGATGCCACTTTGGGTATTTCAGAAGAACATCTGGTAAGCGTGCCTGTCCCCGATAGTTTTGACTCCTTTATAGGCTTTTTCAGCTTACCGAACTTTGGGGCCATCACCAATCCGGAAATTTGGATCACTGCCTTCACCATAGCATTGGTAGCCAGTCTGGAAACCTTGTTGTGTGTTGAGGCAACCGATAAATTAGATCCCCATAAAAGGGTTACACCTGCCAACCGTGAGCTACTTGCCCAAGGCGTGGGAAACACTATTTCTGGTTTGATCGGGGGACTTCCCATTACCCAGGTAATCGTGCGCAGTTCTGCCAACATCCAATCGGGAGGTAGGACCAAGGCTTCTGCCATCATCCATGGATTTTTGCTGCTGGCCTCCGTAATCTTGATCCCGAAGCTGCTCAATATGATTCCTTTATCCGTTTTGGCGGCCATCCTGTTTGTTGTTGGGTATAAACTGGCCAAACCTTCCTTGTTCAAAAAGATGTACCATTTAGGTTGGAAACAATCCGTACCATTTTTTGTCACCGTCATCGGAATTGTATTTACCGATCTTTTGGTGGGAATCAGCCTTGGCCTCTTGGTCGGAATCATCGTGATTTTGATGAAAAGCTATCAAAATTCCCACTTTCTACATATTGAAGACAAAAGTAATGGCAAGCACAAGATCAAAATGACCTTGGCGGAAGAAGTAACCTTCTTTAACAAAGGTGCCATTTTAAAAGAGTTGGACAGCCTTCCAAACGACACATATTTGGAACTAGATCTTCTGAAGACCCGATATCTGGACAATGATGTGATTGAAATTCTTGAAGATTTTGCCTATAAGGCCAAGGAACGCAACATTGATATCAAATTGGTCTCCAAACGTGGGGTTGTAGAAAACCCTCCGAGCTTTATCGAGTTCTTTAAAACCCGACCAAAATCCAGTATCAGTCTAAGTTAAACTTGGTATCATGAAAACAAAGAACTACAGAATATTGGTGCTTTCTGATTTGGGTGATTCTGCAATGAACATTTTGGAAAACACCACACGGTTGGCCAAGATGATCGGTGGCGAAGTAGCATTTTTCCATGCGGAACAACCTTCCAAAGTGGTTAAACAAGACAATCAATTGTCTGCTGTTAGGTCCATTAATGCGGCCTACGTAGAAACCAAAAAGAGAATTGAGAAATTGGTGGCCCCTGTTTCAAAAGCATTTGGGAAAAAAATTGACACCATTTTTGTCGTGGGCAATATCAGGGAAGAAATAAGCAAACAGATAGAAACATTTCAGCCAGACATTATTGTCATGGGCCAACGAAAACAAAGCCCTTTAAAACTCATTGGCGACAGTATTACACAACAAGTACTGACCAATTTTGTTGGCATTGTAATGATTGCTTCCCATGATCAAGTCCTCGGGGAAAGTCAAGAACTTTCCCTGGGCATGTTCAATGGCACAGGAGAATGTCTTAAAACAGCTTTGGCAGTGGAATTATTGGAACAAACCAGCCAGCCACTGAAATCTTTCAAAATTGCAACTAAAAAGACCTCATCGGAACAGGCTCTATTGAATACTGACAAAAAAATTGTTGAATACCATTTTTCCAATGGGGATAGTGTCCTGAACACTATTTCCAAATATCTTTCAAAAACAAAAGTGGATGTGCTTTTTGTCAACCAACAAGAAACTACCCAAACCAATATGGGTATTAAAGATGTTATTGGTAAGTTTAACGTACCTCTTTTGTTGACAGGAAAATACAGTCATCAACTAAACAACCAGAGATAAAAATAAAATCCTATGAAATCACATACCAAAGAAACACAATCTACTATGACGCCAGCTAAGGCCATCCAGTTTTTAAAGGAGGGCAATGAGCGTTTTCAGAATAACTTAAAGGCCAATAGAAATCTTTTGCAACAGGTAAACGAGACCAAGGATGGACAATTTCCCTTTGCCACGATTTTAAGTTGTATTGATTCAAGGGTTTCCGCGGAATTGGTCTTTGACCAAGGTCTTGGGGATATTTTCAGTATCCGAATAGCAGGAAACTTTGTGAACCAAGACATTTTGGGAAGCATGGAGTTTGCTTGCAAATTGGCAGGAACCAAAACTGTGGTGGTATTGGGTCATACCAGTTGTGGAGCTGTAAAAGGTGCTTGTGACCATGCCCGAATGGGTAATCTTACCGCCTTGATCAATAAAATTGAACCCGCCGTTTATGAGACCAAGGAGCCAAAAGATGAAGCCCTTAGAAATTCGAAAAATTTGGAGTTTGTGGA
>JAGQZL010000066.1 GCA_020434915.1 Allomuricauda sp.
TGACTATCTATATTTATATTTTATAAAAAACTAATTATCAATTAATTAAATATATTTAATATAGTATTGACTTTATATTTTCAAACATTGAATTTAGGACATTTTTTACGTGATTTATGCTTTCATACTTGTAAATAGACCAAAATGGGCCAAAAAGCATCAAAAAGTCAATATCTAAATTTTAAAAATCCCTTCAACCTTTTCCGTTAAAAAAAATAATCTTTAAATGCGACTTTCACATAATTACATCAATCATATTATGGAATGTTCATTTTTTTAATACCCTTATCATTGATTTTAAATTATGACTGACTCATACCAAATCACTACATTGATTGTACTCGGGGGATTCATGTCCGTTCTTTTCTATTTGGTATACAAGTCAAGAGTCAAGACAGAAAGTCTAGAGGTTTATGCGGTAGGCAACAAATCATTCTCCTCGCTGTCCGTGGCACTCTCTTTGGCCGCTTCCATTACCAGTGCCGCCACCTTTATAATCAACCCTGGATTTATAGCTCTATATGGTCTAAGCGCCTTCTTGGCTTTTGGAGTGGTGATGCCCTTTGCCATTTATGCCGCCCTTATCATCTTCATCAAACGGTTCCGCAAATATGGCATGAACGTAAAGTCCATTTCAATTGCGGATTGGGTTGGAAAACGATATGATTCCAACTTTCTAAAAATATTCTTTGGCCTTTTGAGCATGTTGTTGATCACCTTTATTGTGCTCATCTGCGTAGGGATGACCAAAGTGGTCAGCAAGGCTTTGAATGCCAACGAGCTTACCATTCTCATTATCATTGTGGTGGTGGTTTTTACCTATATGATGATCGGTGGGGCCAACACCATGGTCTATACGAACTCCGTTCAGGCCATCTTAATGATCATTGTAGCCGTGCTGCTGCTCGGCTCCGGTGCCGCCCTACTTTTTAAGACAGGGGACGATGGCTTTATCCATCAGCTAAATCTAATCGACCCTTCATTGACACAGGCATTCAACAAACAAAGTCCATTGTTTCGGGATTTCTTTGAGGTGGTGGTTTGTAATACCATTGTGGGCATTGCCATTGTTTGCCAGCCCCATATTTTGACAAAGTCATTATTGATCAAAAAGGATTCACAGGTCAATCGTTTTCTCCTCTACACCGTTTTGGTGCTGATCTTATTTTTCTCGGTTGTATTTGTGGGGATCTACGCTAGAATGAGCTTTCCGGATTTAATGTTCAATGGCACCAAATTGAATATGGACGGTATTGTATCGGCCTATGTACTTTACAGATTCCCGGTATATGTTGGGATTGTGGTGATTTTGGGACTTCTTGCAGCTGGGTTGTCCACCTTGGAAGGCCTTATCCAATCCATTCCAACCACCATCACCAATGATTTTATCTTACCCATTGCCAAAATAGCAAAGCTAAAAACGGCACCGATGAAAATCAACAAGGTGTTGACCATAATTGTCGGAGTCATTGCCATTCTCTTGTCGTATGATCAATTGATCAATCCGAGCCTTAGCGTGGGCATTTTTGCCCAAAATGGAGTATATGCCTTCTTTTCTGCCGCTTTTGTTCCTGTATTTTTCGGCATTTTCACCAAGACCCAAAATAAATGGATTCCCATCACGGCATCCTTGGTGGCCATTTTTACCCATTTTGGGGTATACTATCTGGAACTCACCCCCTACATGGAGGGAATGGCCGTTAAAAATCCAGCCATTGCCTCGGCATTGGCATTGCTATTGTCCACCCTTACCGGACTCATAATTTATACCATAAAACCAATGAACAAAAAAGTAACCCCATATGTCAATTCTTAATAAAACCAAGTACCTCTTCATCATTATAGCGGTCTTAGCCATCCAATTGAGTATGGGACAAGCCATGGATACAAAACAAATCACATTGTCAGGTCAAAATTTGGAAATCAACTACCTGAAGGCAGGCAAAGGAAAGCAAAAATGGGTATTGGTGCATGGTCTGGGAAGTTATTCAAAGGCTTATAACAAGATGCTGGCCCATCTTCCCAAGGGAGTGGAAGCCTATGCTTTGGATCTTCCAGGATTTGGGGAAAGTCCATTGGGAAACGGAACCATCAGCATGGCCAGTTACGCCCATGTTGTGAACGATTTCATCAATACTCTTGGGTTGAAAAAAGTGGTGCTTTTTGGTCATTCCATGGGCGGTCAAGTTGCCATGACGCTGGCCCTTCAAAATCCAAAGTGGCTGAAAAGTCTTGTTTTACTGGCCCCGGCAGGCATTGAACAATTTACGGAGAAAGACAAAGCTTGGTTTGATGCCGTGGTCAACAAAGAACTGTACCTCAATCTATCCGATGACCAGATCAGACAAAATTTCAACGTGAATTTTTATGGTTTCCAACTACCAGAAGATGCCCTTTTTATGTATGAAGACAGAATGAAAATCAAGGAAGATTCCGCCAAATATGAACAATACTGTGTCACGATTGTCAACTGCATCAAAGCCATGCTGTCGGGTCCGGTTTATGATCGGTTGGAATCCATCAAAGCTCCGGTATTGGTCTTCTATGGAAAAAACGACGCCCTGATTCCCAATAAAATATTGCACCCAGACCTTACCATTTTGCAATTGACAGAAAAACTGAACCAGGATTACCCCGAGATCCAAACAGAACTTGTGGACAAAGCAGGCCATTTTGTGCTTTGGGACCAAACAGAAACCATTATTAAAGAAACAGAAAAATTCATCGACGCACACAAATAAATTAATTAACTAAACTATCAGATAATGAAAAAATTACAGACTCTATTTGCATTTTTTCTTGGTATGGCATGCCTTTTTGCACAGGACGTTGCCGTGACGGGAACCGTTACCGATGAGGATGGAAATCCTTTGGAAGGCGCCAGTGTCTATGTTGCGGAAATCAGTGTGGGAACCACAACCAAAGCCGACGGTTCCTATGAACTGATGTTGAAAGAAGGAAAGCACATTGTCCAATTCTCCTATATTGGATTTTCACCAGTGGCCAGGCCCATTACATTGGGAGCCGAAGGAATGACCATCAATGTTACCCTTCAGGCCAGTCTAAGCTTGGATGAAGTGGTGATTGTATCAGGTTCCAAAAAGGCAGAGAAAATTACCAACTCCCCTGCCACCGTCATCACCATATCACCACGGCAGATTGAAGAATATGCAGGGAACCCGGCAGAATTGTTGGCCCGTAAAAAAGGAATTGACTATTTCCGAGCTGGTATTGCCACTCCGGCATTCAATATTCGCGGATTCAACTCCAACTTCAACTCAAAGAATCTTCAGGTAGCCGATGGCCGTATTTCAAGTTTGATTGCTACTGGTTTGCCCATGGGGCCTTTGACCACCACCGTAAAAGAGGACATTGAACAAATTGAAGTGGTCCTTGGACCCAACGCCACCCTCTACGGCCCCAATGCCCACAATGGTCTTTTAAATACAATCACCAAAGACCCAAGAAGGTATGAAGGCATCACCGTGGCCACCAACCTGGGAGTCAACAGTGATGGAAATGGATTTTATTCCGGTAGACTTCGGGTAGCCAAGAAGTTGAGCGACAAGTGGGCCTTTAAAGCCACAGGGGAATACACCAAGGCTACAGAATTTATCTATGCGGATTCGGTTTACATCGACCGAAACTTGGATGGTGTTAAGGAAGGGTATCCCGAATACGATTTGGACAATGATGTGAAATTCTTCAAGACCGAGGCCAGTGCCTATTATTCGCCCACCGAAGGAACCGACCTTATCGCTACCTATGGCCATAGTAACAGTACGTACCTATCCCCTACCAATGTGGGTAGAAACCAGATCATTGATTGGAGGATCAGTTTTTGGCAGTTACGCTTCAAAACACGCAACTTTTTTGCGCAAGCCTATTATACCACCAGTAAAACGGATGATACGTACTCCATTGATGAGCGCACCAAACAATACTACAGGGGAATCGATGCAGGTCTGTCCGAGGAAGAAGCCTCTGGCGATTTTTCCTATGCCAGTGCTGCCAAATTTGTGGATGACTCCAAACGTTGGAATGCTGAAGTACAGTACTCAAATACTCTTTTTGATGACAAACTGGAATTCGTAACAGGATTGCAGTGGCAGTTGGACAAAGCCAATAGCAAGGGATCTTACCTTTTGGATGAAGGAGGCGACATTAACGTTTCCCAAATTGGCGGATATCTACACTTGGACTATGATTTTGGAAGTGGATTTAGGGGAATTGCCGCTACCAGGGTGGACAACCATGAAATCTATGGAACCAACGTAATCCCAAAATTTGGTTTACTTAAGGAATTTGACAAAGGAACATTGCGATTCACCTATGGACAGGGTATTGCGGCTCCTACCATCCTCAACATGTACGGAAATTTATTTTCCGGATTGATTTTGGGTAACTCAGATGGGTTTACCTTGACCGACGGCACCGTAGTACCCGCTCAAGGGGTAGAAAAAGTGGATACCTACGAAGTGGGATACCGTGGAACGTTATCACAAAAATTGTATGCAGATTTCAATGCCTATTACAGTGTCAACAAGGATTTCTTGAGTCCAGTAACTGTTGTCGGGGTTGCCACCCATAGAGGAGACACTCCCATTGAGGAGGTGCAATCAGGCTATGCCTTCTACAATGGATTGGTGGCCACGTATATCAACTTTGGACGTGTGAACACCTATGGAGCCGATTTGGCATTGACCTATAGCATCTCACCAAAATGGAATATAACGGCCAATTACTCCTATTTCGATTATTCATTTGATGAAAACGACACCGAAAATGACTTTAACAATGATGGTGAAGTCAACTTTTTGGATTTCTTGATCAATGCTCCGACCAACAAATTTGGCGCTGGTGTAAACTATAATGGGGACAAATTCTTTGCATCGATATTCAGTAGATGGGTAGAGGAATACAACTACTTCTCCTCCTATCAGATTGCCTCGGAAACTCTTCCTGATTATACTTATCGCGGAACCCCTATTGTGGAAAATGCCAGAAGTACGGATTCCTTCAACTACGGTCCTTTGGGTGGGTTTGTCACCTTCGACCTCAACTTTGGGTATCGTTTCAACAAAAATTTTACGCTGTCCTTTGCGGCCACCAACCTGTTCAATACTGAAATGAGGGAGTTCACCGCAGCACCTCCAACCGGTGGATTGTACGTACTGGAAGCAAAACTGAATTTGGATTAAGAACCTACAAAACGCATACATGAAGAATGCAAAAATCATCTCCTCGGGAATGTACGTTCCCGAGGATATATACACCAATGCCTATTTTGATGAATTACTGGGCGAGGATGTGGATACTTGGCTAAGGGAAAATGTGGAAATCTTTGAAAGGCGTTGGTGCAAAGAGGGAGAGTCCACAGCCGACCTGTGTGAGAAAGCGGCCAAATCAGCATTGCAAAATGCCGGGATGAAAGCTTCCGAGTTGGATTTGCTCATCATTGCCACTGACACGCCTGAATACATTTCGCCCTCTACAGCTGCCGTGGTGCAAAACCGAATCGGAGCCATAAATGCGGGAACGTTCGATTTGAATGCCGCTTGTGCTGGTTTTGTTACTGCTACCGAAACGGCATCGCATTTTATTAAAAGTGGTGGGTTGAAAAACATCATGGTCATTGGCGCTTATGGCATGAGCAAATATTTGGACAAGACCGACAAAAAAACTGTCACCCTTTTTGCCGATGGCGCAGGGGCTGTTATCCTTACCTCAACAGATGAACAGCACAAAGGGCACCAAACAGGCAAATTGATTTCCAAAGGGGAA
Source organism: Allomuricauda sp. (assembly GCA_020434915.1). Lineage (GTDB taxonomy): Bacteria > Bacteroidota > Bacteroidia > Flavobacteriales > Flavobacteriaceae > Flagellimonas. The sequence goes on from JAGQZL010000066.1 coordinate 5,785, forward strand.
TATGCCGACTGGATGGGCATTTATGCCGGAGGCACCAAAATGCCTTCCAACCATGAGGTCATCGACCATAAAGACCATAAATTGAAGTTTGTCAAAAAGTTTCCACCCGAACTGAATCCAGAGATGTGGAGCATGTTGGCCAACCATTTGGCAGATCAAATGAAAATAGATATTTCCGAGGTCGACCAATTTCTGATTACCCAAATCAATATCAATGCCATTAGGGCCACCTTAAAGCTATTGGGAGTTTCCGAAGACAAAGCCTATACGGTGATGCATCATTATGGCTATACAGGTTCGGCCTGTATTCCCATGGCATTCCACAAGGCTTGGGAGCAAGGAAATATAAAGGAGGGCGACACCTTATTCTTTATCGGTTCCGGAGGGGGATTGGCCTTTGCCGCAAATGCATTTATACTGTAACTTTAAACTATGATCAATAATTTTGATTGGTTTGGGAAATGGACGGCCTACACGCCGGACAAGATTGCATTGAAAGATGCTGAATCTGGATTGGAACTATCCTATGGCCAGATCAATAAAGCAGCCAATAGCATTGCCTTTTACCTTCAGGATAAATATCAGATCAAGAAAGGAGATCGCATTGCCCTTATCTCAGAAAATGACCTTACCCAGGTACTTTTATTTGCCGCTGCCCAGAAGATGGGTTTCATCTTGGTTCCCATCAACTATCGGCTTGCCTTGGAAGAAGTGGAATTCATGCTCAACGATTCTGGATGCTGCTTGGTGTTGTATGGGGAGTCTTCCTATAATGTACATGGATTAAAATACAAGGCCACCTATGAGCCTCTTGGACCTTTCATCCATTTTGTGGAAGATCAAGGACCGAGCTTCCGAACAGCCATAGATGAGAACGACCCAATTTTCATTCTATATACCAGTGGTACCACCGGATTTCCGAAGGGAACCTTGTATACCCATAAAATGCTTTTCTGGAACAGCGTCAACACCGCTCTCAGTTTGATCATTAGCAGCAACACCAAAACATTGAATTGCATGCCCCTTTTTCATACAGGGGGTTGGAATGTACTGTTGACACCGGTACTTCATCATGGAGGTACCATCATCATGTTCAAAAAGTTTGATGCCGCTAAGGTTTTGGAGGCCATTGTAACTGAAAAACTGGACCTTTTCATGGGAGTGCCCACCATGTTGAAAATGATGGCGGAACTACCTGAATTTGATGATACCGATATCGGCTTTCTGAACTACATTATTGTGGGAGGCGAAAGTATGCCTGTTCCGCTGATCAGAAAATTTCACGAAAAACAAGTTCCCATACGTCAAGGATATGGCCTTACGGAAGTTGGGCCCAACCTTACCTCCCTCCATCAAAGGGAAGCCGAACGAAAACAGGGTTCCATTGGAAAACCCAATTTTTATGTAAAAGTCCGGGTAGTGGACGATTCAGGAAAAGAGGCCTCCGTTAATGAACCAGGTGAATTGTGGATATCCGGTCCTATGGTAACCCCTGGGTATTGGCAAAATCCGGAGGCCACCAAAAACAGTCAGGAAGATGGTTGGTTCAGGACGGGTGACGTTGCCAAAATGGACGAGGAAGGCTTTTTGTACATCGTGGACCGTAAGAAACACATGTACATCAGCGGAGGCGAAAATGTTTATCCTGTTGAAGTGGAGCGCGTATTGTTGCAGCACGAAGCCATCAAGGAAGCCGTGGTATTTGGCATTCCCCACGAAAAATGGGGCGAATGTGGCGCAGCACTGATCGTTAAGGCTCAAGAGATTTCTTCGGATGAAATCAAGGAATACTGCTTGGAAAAATTGGCCAAGTTCAAGGTACCATCGGAAATACATTTTATAGCTGCCGTCCCCAAAGGGGACACCGGTAAAATTGACCGCAAGACATTGAAAAATTCATTCATGATCGAGAGGGGGTTAGCTTAAAAAGCAATGGCGTTTGTTGTATGCTCACAAACGCCATTGACCCCTATCACAATTTCAACGCACTCACTATCTTTTGGAATACTTCGGTATTCTCATAAACTCCATTGAAAATATCAGCACCTGGCCCATAGGCAAACAAGGGCACCATGATGCCGGTGTGGTCCACTGTTAAAAAATCTCCTTGTACCGTTCCTTCTTTCACATCTCCACCAACAATCCCAAACCCTGAGGTTTCATGGTCGGCCGTAATGACCACCAGCGTATTTTTGTTCGCATCCGCAAACCGAAGCACCTCAGCTATGGTTTGGTCAAAATCCAACATCTCTTCCACAATATCGGAAGTACTATTGGCATGTCCGCCATTGTCTATCTGGGCCCCTTCCACCATCAGAAAAAAGGGCTCCTTTTGAGCACTCAGGGCATTTAATGCCAAACCAACACTTTTTGGCAATGCATTGCCTCTTCCATTTTTCATGGATGGTGCTTTATTATCACCCAAATAAATCGCAGTAGGCTTTGATAAGGTTTCAAATGAATTTAAATCTTTCGGATTGAACACATTCCCAATAGTACTTTCTTCGTTTTGTCCTCCGGCAATAAAAAGGTCCAAACCACTGTTATTCAAATCCTTTACCAAACCTGGAGTATCGTCACGCTCCACCCTATGGGCGTAAAATGCAGATGGGGTGGCGCCATAAATGGCATCGGTGGTAACAATAGCGGTATTGAATCCTTTTTCCTTGGTTACACTGATCAAGTTGGTCAATGTTTCACCGTTAGGTCCTACCCCAATAGCCCTGTTGTCGGTCTTGTTGCCCGTGGCCATTGCCGTTGCCCCCGCGGCCGAGTCGGTAATCAAATCATCGTGCGAAGCCGTTTTAACCAATCCGATGTTCTTCAACCCCGTCACCGTCAAATGACCACGATTCGCAATCATGGCCGAAGTAATCTGTGCCAATCCATTACCATCTCCAATCATCAAAACAATGTTCTTGGGTTCCGCATTTTTATCATAGGCATAGGTTGGCGTATAAACCTCCCTGGCTTTTTCCAACCGGTAGGTGTTTTTATCAAGTGAGCTTAAGTACTGGGTGGCCAATGCCGGTTCATCTGTATTGATAAAGTCGACCCCCAACCTTGCCAACCGAGCCCAGGCGGTTCTGGTATCCGGTGTGGCCCAAAACCTAAAGGGCCTACCAGAAGACTTTGCTTTTTGGATGGCTTGGGATACTGCTCTAAAATCATTGGCCGTCATCCTTCCATACCCATTCCAAACCGTAAAATTCTTAAAGCTGACACTGACCAGGGCCACCTTGCTCAAATCAATGGTATCCAGTTCGTCCAGGTTTTGATGGTCGAACCAGATAAAATCAGGGTATTTTTTATAATCATCCGGTTTTGGTCGGTTCCCGGATATCACAAATTTGACTTTGTCATCTTTTGTCAAAGAGGGGTATTTCCCCAAGACCTCTACAAGCTTCTTCAAGGTCGCATAGGCCTCGGATTTTAAATCGATGAGCAACTGGACTTCTCTCAATTCGCCAGAGAGAACCAAGCTTTCCAACCTATCCAAATAAAGGGTTTCTAAAGTTCTTCCCTCCACGATTTCATGTTCCTCATGGGTTACGTAAAGTTTTCCATCTTTCAAAAAAATGTCCACCTCAATGGAAGAGGCGCCATTGCTGTATGCATACCAAAATGGCAATTCTTGGGCATAATCATTATGGGAATGGACCAAGTATGTTCTTTGTGCAAAAGTGGAATGGGCGGTGGCCATACAGACAAGGACCAAACCAAGAACACGAACCAAGTCATTGGATAATCTGATGGAAAGGAGAGAAAAAAGAGAATAGACCAAAACCTTAATTTTTGATTTTTAGATAAAAACAAAAATGGTGAATTGCGCCTCAAACCAGTTTACCATATTGTAAAGTTTACGAATCTTATTGCTCTTGTTATACATTTCGCCGTTCTTCATGACTCCTCCAACAGAAAATGAAATTGGGAACATACTTTCTGTTCATTTATGGAAAAAAATTATCTTTGCACACCCAAAGTTAAGTGCATGGCTTAACTTTTTATTTCGCACAAAACTAAGCCCACGTGGTGAAATTGGTAGACACGCCATCTTGAGGGGGTGGTGTTCGCAAGGACGTGCTGGTTCGAATCCAGTCGTGGGCACAAAACCGCAATTCTTTTGCGGTTTTTTTTGTTTAAGACAGCTCTTGCCAATTCCATACGTTTTTTCCCAAATCCTTGATTTTTTGATAGGTCACATCAAAATTTATCATAAAAAAATAGGTTGTCATTTTTTAAATTGTATTTTTGTTTAACGTTTACAATAAAAAGATGAACAACGTAAAAAAATCTTTTAGTATCCGGGATATGGAAAACCTATCGGGCATAAAAGCCCATACCATCCGTATTTGGGAAAAGCGCTATAATCTATTCAGTCCTGAGCGGACAGACACCAATATCCGCACCTACAATTTGGAAAGCCTACAAAAACTGTTGAACGTGACCCTCTTATATAACAACGGATATAAGATTTCCAAAATAGCAAAACTTGAAGAAGGCAAGATACCTTCCTTGGTCAAAGAGGTGGTTTCGCAGAAAAGCGAAAAGAACCACGCCCTCAATTCCATGAAATTGGCCATGCTCAATTTTGACCAGTCCCTTTTTCTGAAAACCTATAATGGTTTGATGAAAGAAAAGTCCTTTACCCAAATTTTCAATGAGGTGTTCATACCACTGTTGACGGAACTTGGGATATTGTGGCAAACACATACCATAAGTCCTGCACATGAACACTTCATCTCCAATCTGATCAAGCAGAAAATTTATGTGCATACAGAGCAATTGCAGATAGAGGAACCCAGCCAAAAGGACAAGGTGTTTGTACTGTTTTTGCCAGAAAACGAAATACATGAACTTGGTTTGTTGTATATCAACTATCAATTGGCACTCAAAGGATACAAAACCGTTTATTTGGGCCAGACCATGCCTGTGGAAAGCTTGATGGACCTTCTTAAATATTACAGCAACATCAGGTTTATTTCCTACTTCACCGTTGCACCTACGCAATCTGACCTGCAGAATTATTTTAAAAGTTTCACTGAAGTACTTGAAACTTCACCAGGTTCCAAATTTTATGTATTGGGTCACCAGATACAGGAACTTTCTGGCGACACATTGCCACCGTCCATATCTATTTTCAAATCCATAGAACAATTGATACAATCTATCTGATCAATATGGAAAAAGTCATCGTCATAGGTTCTGGTTTCTCTTCCCTTTCAGCTTCATGTTACTTGGCAAAGGCTGGATTTGAAGTGGAAATTTTTGAAAAGAACAGTACCGTTGGCGGTAGGGCCAGACAATTGGTAAAGGAGGGCTTTACTTTTGATATTGGCCCCAGTTGGTATTGGATGCCCGATATTTTTGAAAAATTCTTCGCTGATTTTGGTAAAAAAACATCGGACTTCTATCAATTGGACAAACTTAACCCTGCCTATAAAATCTTTTTTGAGGATGATATCATCACCATAGGGGATTGCATGGAAACTATTTGCGAAGAGTTTGAACGAATTGAATCAGGAAGTAGCACACATCTAAAAAAATTTATTGGCCAGGCACAGGAAAACTACAACATTGCCATCAATAAAGTGGTGCTCCGACCAGGACTCTCCCCATTGGAACTCGTTACCAAGGAAACGGTATTGCGGGTGGACCAATTCTTCAAGACCATCAGTCAGGAAGTCCGAAAAAAATTCAAAAACCCCAAGTTGATATCCACACTGGAATTCCCTGTCCTTTTTTTGGGGGCAAAGCCCAACAACACACCTTCTTTTTACAATTTTATGAATTTTGCCGACTTTGGGCTTGGCACTTGGCACCCCAAGGGAGGTATGTATGAAATCATCAAGGCCATGAAAAGCGTGGCCGAAGAATTAGGCGTTACCATTCATACCAATGGCCCGGTATCCCATATTTTGGTATCGGACGGACAGACAGTAGGGGTTCGCAGCCAAGGGAGAAACCATATAGCAGACTACGTGGTGAGCGGTGCGGATTACCATCATTCGGAAACACTGCTCGACAAAAAATACAGGCAATACTCAGAATCCTATTGGGATGCGAGGACGTATGCCCCTTCTTCCCTTTTGTTCTACATAGGGTTCGACAAAAAATTGACAAACATTGAACACCACAACCTGTTTTTCGA
>JAGQZL010000067.1 GCA_020434915.1 Allomuricauda sp.
TATGCCCGTAAATATCTATTAAAAAAAACTACAAATGACAAGTAATCTCAACCGAATAGGTCTCGATAAAAAAGCATCCAGCGCTCTTTCAGAAAAATTGAACGAGCTGTTGGCCAACTATCAAATTTTCTACATGAACGCCCGCGGGTTCCACTGGAACATTAAAGGTGAAAAATTCTTCGAACTACATCTAAAATTTGAGGAACTGTACAATGATTCCTTGGTGAAAATAGATGAAATCGCAGAACGTATATTGACTTTGGGCTTTACCCCATTGCATACGTATGCAGACTATTCTGCATTGTCCAAAATCAAAGCAGCCAAAAATGTTTCTCAAGGTACCGAAGCCATCAAAGAAATCCTTAATGGGTATGAAGTACTTTTGCCTTTGGAAAGGGAATTGCTGGAGCTATCAGGAGATTCCAACGATGAAGGCACCAACGCATTGATGAGTGACTATATCCGGGAACAGGAAAAATTGATTTGGATGTATTCCGCCTATTTGAATCAATAGGTCAATTACATACTTGACCACCAATTCACAAAGCTTTCTAAAGGATTGGTGCCACTTTGCGCAAAAATCCTACTTTTGGGCAAAATTCTATGGACTTGAAACATATTCCAACTATTTTTTTGCTCCTACCCTTTTTTTGGGCCTCGGCACAACAGCCGCAACAAAAAGAAGGCAGGCAGATCAATATTGTATATGGGGCCAACTTTACCAAAGATGAGGCCCAATTTCCCGGTGCCTCCATTTTTAGTAGGGATGATGAAAGACAGGTACAGTTTGAACACCAAGGTGCCGACCTTTGGTGTGACATTGCCATCTTTTATGCTGAGGAAAACCGTTTAAGGGCCATTGGGAACATCCGTATGCAACAAGGCGACTCCATTGAAATGAACAGCGGCAAGATGGATTACGACGGAAACTCCAAATTGGCCAAGGCATGGGAAAAAGTGGACCTTACCAACGGGCAGATGACCTTGACCACAGATACCCTTTATTTTGATCGGGAGAACCAGAAAGCGTATTACAAATCCGGAGGCAAGGTGGTGGATTCTGCCAATGTACTGACCAGTGTGGTGGGGACCTATTTCATCACTCCAAAAAAATACCAGTTCCAGAAAAAGGTACATATTGACAATCCTGAATATATTATCGATTCCGACCAGTTGGATTACTACACGGTCTCCAAAAATGCCTATATGTACGGTCCTTCCACTATTACTGGGGAAGAATACAAAATCTATTGCGAACGGGGTTTTTACGATACCAAAATAGAACAAGGGTATGGTATCAAGAACACGCGAATAGATTACGACAACAAAATCATTGAAGGTGACAGCCTCTATTTTGACAAGGTCTCTGAATTTGCTTCGGCCACCAACAACATTAAGATCACGGATACCATCAACAATGGGGTTATCAAGGCACATTATGCCGAGGTACACAAGGCCAAGGACTCCGTTTTCGCCACTAAAAGAGCAGTTTCCATCAGTCTAGTGGAGAAAGACTCCCTCTACATGCACGGGGACACCTTGATGGTCACAGGAAAACCTGAACAACGCATCCTTAGAGCTTTCAGAAATGCCAAATTCTACAAGACCGACCTGAGCGGCAAGTGTGATTCCATCCATTTTGACGAGACCACTGGCATCACTCAATTGATCAAAGACCCCATACTCTGGAATGTGGACAATCAGATCACAGGGGACAGCATTCATCTGATTTCAGATATGGAAACAGAAAAATTGGATTCGCTGAAGGTCATAGAGAATGCCTTCATCATCTCATTGGATACCATAAGTGGCACAGGATATAATCAAGCAAAAGGAAAGGACCTTTTTGGCAAGTTCATTGAGAATGAATTGAAGATCATTGACCTTGTCAAGAATACGGAGGTGATTTATTACGTCTACAACGATGATCAGGAATTGATCGGTATTGACAAAACGATCTGTAGTAAGATTCGATTGTTGATGGCCAACAATGATATAGAGGACATCACATTTTTTGTGAACCCTGATGGGGATATCTTCCCTGAAACCGAGCTTCCTGTGGAGAGTAGAAAACTAAAGGGCTTCGTATGGCGGGGAGACGAGCGGATCATGTCCAAGGATGAAATTTTTGACGAAGACGACAACAATATTGAATTGGTAAAAATCCGTGGCATTGAAAATCCCATCGACATTGATGCAGAGGAAGAGGAACGTCAAAACAACGAAAACGACCCTGTAAACCAGCTTGCGAGCAAACCCAACACCAAAGCGGTGCCACCCAAAAAGGTGCCGTTGAGGAAAAAAGACCAGAACCCGTAAATGTCCAAAGCCGATTTTTATACATATCAGGCCCAAACCTCAACCCATCCACTGGGATTGGAAGTTTCCCATGCCAAGGGAAGCTACATCTTCGACCGGGATGGAAAGGCGCATTTGGATTTTGTGGCCGGAGTTTCTGCCTGTGGACTGGGACATTGCCATCCAAGGGTTGTAAATGCCATTAAATCCCAAGTGGACCGCTATATGCATGTGATGGTATACGGGGAATACGTGCAACAACCTGCGGTGGAATTTGCCAAGTTATTGGCTTCCCAGTTACCCGAAAATTTGGAAACGACCTATTTGGTAAACTCGGGCACAGAAGCCATGGAAGGCGCCCTTAAACTGGCACGAAGACATACAGGTCGCTCTCAGATTATTGCAGCCAACAAGGCCTATCATGGAAATACCATGGGCAGTTTGAGTCTTATGGGGTTTGAGGAACGCAAAAGTGCATTTAGACCATTGATTCCCGATGTTCACTTTATCCGTTTCAATGAGGAGGAAGATTTGGCCAAGATCACGAACAAAACTGCAGCCGTTGTTTTGGAAACCATACAAGGCGGAGCCGGATTTATTCTTCCAAAGGAAGGTTATTTGGAAAAAGTACGGAAACGCTGTACTGAAGTGGGCGCCATGTTGATCTTGGATGAGATTCAGCCCGGATTTGGCCGTACCGGAAAGCTTTTTGCCTTTGAACATTTCAACTGTCCGCCAGATATTTTGGTCATCGGAAAAGGAATGGCCTCCGGGCTGCCAGTCGGCGCTTTTGTGGCATCAAAGGAAATCATGGCAGAACTCCAGGACAACCCAAAATTAGGACACATCACCACCTTTGGGGGTAACCCTGTCATAGCAGCTGCCAGTCTTGCCACCTTACAAGAACTCCTGGAAACCAGCTTGATCCCTGATACCTTGGAAAAGGAAAAGTTGTTCAGAAGCCATTTGACCCATCCCTTGATTTCAGAAATCCGGGGTAAGGGACTAATGCTGGCATTGCTATTAAAAAACAAGGAAATTGCCGATTTTCTAATTTTGGAGGCTGCCAAAAAAGGACTCATTCTTTTTTGGTTGTTGTTCGAACCTAGGGCGGCAAGAATTTCCCCTCCCCTAACCATTTCAATGAAAGAAATTAAGGAGGGATGCGACCAAATCATTACCATTTTAAACAGCTACCGACCCAGTACTGTTAACTAAATTGTTGATAACATACCCAATTTTCGGACTTAAAAAGATAGGCAAAGGGTTAATTTTAAGTCCATAGTTAACCAAAAACGTTCCTATGGCGTTAGATTCTAACGAGTATCCTGACAAATCCATAAGCAAATTTGAGTCCATGCTGAAGACGGATGACGTCTATTTTTTTGACGCAGAGGACTTTGAGGAAATCATTCACCACTACCTCAACAACGGAAAAATCTCCCTAGGCAAAAAAGCCATACAGATTGGTTTGGAACAGCACCCCAATTCCTTAGAATTAAAGCTATTACAAGTGGAGGTTTTGGCATTTGAGGACAAATTTGAAGCCGCCGAAAGGCTTTTGGATGAAATCCAGAACATAGATGCCCACAATGAGGAAATTTACATCCAAAGGGCAAATATCCGCTCCAAACAAGATAACCACAAGGAAGCCGTGAACCTACTCATGGAGGCGCTTCACTTGACCGATGACAATTTTGACATCCATTCCCTCTTGGGCATGGAATACCTGTTTATGGACGATTATGAAAAGGCCAAAAACAGTTTTATGAAGTGCATTGAAATTGATGACAGTGACTACTCCTCACTCTACAATGTCATTTATTGTTTTGAATTTCTGGAAGACTTTGATGGGGGGATCCATTACCTGAACGATTACTTGGAACGCAATCCCTATTGCGAAGTGGCATGGCACCAATTAGGCAAGATGTATTTTTCCATGGAAATGTTCCAAGAAGCACTGACCGCCTTCGATTTTGCAGTCATTTCCGATGATACATTTATCGGGGCTTATTTTGAAAAAGGAAAAGTCCTAGAAAAATTGGGACGCTACAATGAGGCCATTGAAAGCTACGAAGCAACGATCTCCATTGAAGACCCAACCTCCCATGCATTCCTTAGACTTGGAAAATGTCATGAAAAATTGGGCAACTATGACATGGCCAAATATTATTTCTACCACACCGTACATGAAGATCCTTTATTGGACAAAGGTTGGTTGGCCATCACCGATTTCCATTTCAGACAAAAAAACCACGAAAAAGCACTGTATTACATCAACAAGGCCATCAACATAGATGGGGAAAACCCACTTTATTGGAAAAAGGCCGCCAAAATTTATTTTGCGCTCAATAATCTGGATGAAGCCGACTTTGCCTATAAACAAGCAGTAGACTTGGGCAATTACGAATTGGAGACCTGGAGGAACTGGGCCGAAGTATTGAAAAGAATCGGGGATTTCAATTCCTGTATCCAAGTGCTCGTCCAAGGAATGGAATTTTATCCGGAAAGCGCCACCTTGGCTTTTAAATTAGCAGGTGCCTATCTAAAGATTGGGGAAATTGACGAAGCTAGAGATTCATTTGCCCAAGCACTTGGGCAAGACAGCGAAAAACTGCAGTCGTTTGAAAAGGATTTCCCAGAATTCCAAAATGTAAAATGGATACAGGACATGGTATCCAAATTCAAAAAGACAGCCAAGTAACAACATTTCCCATATCTTGAATCCATGAAAGAACGCCGATTACTGGACTATATCTTTATTACCCTAAAGGGAATGGCCATGGGCGCCGCCGATGTGGTGCCGGGAGTCTCCGGGGGTACCATTGCTTTTATCTCCGGAATTTATGAAGAGTTGATCACCTCTATCAACAACATCAACTTCTCATTGATTACCCTGTTGAGAAAAGAAGGCATCAAAGCCGTTTGGAACAAAGTGAACGGTAATTTCTTGCTAGCGTTGTTTCTTGGCATTTTCATAAGTGTGCTTTCCCTTGCCAAATTCTTGAGTTGGTTGTTAGAAAATCAGCCCATATTGTTGTGGTCTTTTTTCTTTGGATTGGTTGTGGCCAGTATCTTTTTTGTTGGAAAGGAAATCACCAAATGGAACTTGGGCACCGTTGTGGTATTTATTTTGGGTGGAGCACTGGCCTTTTTCATTACGGAGCTTCCCGTTAGCGAGAATACCGATAGCCTTCCCTATCTGTTCATGTCCGGAGCTCTTGCCATCTGCGCCATGATCTTACCGGGCATTTCCGGCGCCTTTATTTTGGTCCTCTTGGGGTCATATAAAACCATTTTGGACGCCGTGCATGAACGTGATATCAAAATAATACTCACCGTGGGAATCGGGGCGCTATTCGGGCTTTTGAGTTTTGCGCGTCTGCTCAAATGGATGTTCAACCATTACAAGAACATTACCTTGGCATTGCTTACAGGATTTATTTTGGGCTCCCTGAACAAAATATGGCCTTGGAAAAAAGTATTGGAAACCAGAACTTTTGGTGACAAAACCATGGTAGTGGACGATATGAACGTACTCCCTTGGACATTTGATGGCGATAATCAGTTAATGCTGGCCATTGTCTTAGCCATCACAGGTTTTTCGCTTATTTTTATCCTGGAAAAAGCAGCTTCCAAAAAATAAGTGAAACCTAACTTGGGTCATGCCTCAAACTAGAACTTTTCTGGATAATTTCTTTTTGGTCGTAAAAGGCCTTTGTATGGGTGCGGCCAACAAGGTACCTGGAGTATCTGGTGGTATTGTGGCCTTTGTTGCCGGATTTTATGAGGAATTTATCTATTCCCTCCAAAAATTGAATTCCAAAGCCATAAAGCTTTTGTTTAATGGAAGGTTCAGGAGTTTTTACCAATACACGAACGCCCAGTTTTTGGGATTGTTGATTTTTGGAATGCTGGTGAGCTATTTCAGTGTTTCCCGAATATTGGATTATTTCCTGGACAGAAACGAAACACTGGTCTGGGCCACTTTCTTTGGAATGGTAATCGGCTCCATCTACCACATTGGCAAAGATTTTAAACCTTGGAACCAACGGACCATACCTGCCGGAATCATTGGTTTGATCATTGGAATTTCCATCAGCTTTTTAAGCCCGGCCAAGGAAAATGACAATTTGATCTTTATCTTCTTCTGCGGGATCATCAGTGTCTCCGGCATGACACTTCCCGGACTTTCAGGCTCCTTTATTTTGATTCTTTTGGGGAATTATGTGCTCCTGCTGGTAGATTCCGTCAATGCCCTTTACGATACGTTTTCCGATATTTTTTCAGGGGATTTCAACTTCGTGAACAATGCAGAACGTATGGAAACCTTAAAGATTCTGGCTGTTTTCACTTTAGGTTCAGCTACCGGATTGGTCACTTTTTCGCACCTGTTGAGTTATGTGCTCAAACACTACAAGGCCACTACCACAGCAGTAATTTTAGGGTTTATCACTGGTTCCCTGGGTGTTTTGTGGCCTTGGAAACGAACCATGTTCAAACTGGATGACTTGGGCAATCCACTGTTGGATTCCAATGGGGACAAAATCATCCTCAACTATGAACGTTACTTGCCACAGATAACCGATGGGCAAACCTTGTGGGCCATTCTTTTTATTATCCTCGGGATTTTGGTATTATTGATTTTGGATTGGTATGGAGACAACAGAAAAGCAAAAAAACAGGTTCGGGCTGCTCGGTAGGAACATTTCCTATTCCTTTTCCCAAGGATATTTCACCCAAAAGTTCAAGGATTTGGGACTAGCTGACCACAGTTATGAAAATTTTGATATTCAGCACATTGGAGAAATAGGAAAAGTACTTGGGCAGAAAAATCTAAGGGGACTCAATGTGACCATTCCCTACAAAGAAGAAGTGATCCCCTATTTGGATGAAATGGACTCCCAGGCAGAAAAAATTGGAGCGGTGAACACCATCAAATTCACTGAAACAGGACTGAAAGGCTTTAACACGGATGCCTACGGATTCAAAAAATCCTTGGAGCCCTTTTTAAAACAACACCACACCAAGGCATTGGTTTTGGGAACCGGTGGTGCTTCCAAGGCAGTACGTTTTGTATTGGATGAATTGGGAATCAAGAGCACCTATGTCTCCAGAAGCCAAAAAGAGGGGCAATACACCTACGATGAACTGAATCGGGATATCATGGAAGAAAATCTCTTGATCGTTAACTGCACGCCTTTGGGAACCCACCCCAACGTTGAGGCTAAGCCTTCCGTTCCTTATGAATTTATTGATCAAAGGCACTTGCTCTACGATTTGATCTACAACCCTGAGAAAACAGCTTTTTTGGCTTTGGGGGAATCCAAAGGGGCTACCATCAGCAACGGACTTGAAATGCTGATCCATCAGGCAGAAAAGGCGTGGGAAATTTGGAACATGCCCTGAAAATCGCTATCAATGAATTGAAACAGCCTATCCATACATCCAAAAATCAGGGCTAAATAAGAATAGGTACTTTTGCTGCTAGACGATATTATTTTGCTAAATTGGCTATAGAATATCATCAATCAACAGGAAAAGAGACTACTAATGCAGGAAAATGAACGCAAACTTCAGCAAGCTGAAGGTGGTACAGAGCAAAATTCGGACAATTTAAAAACACCTTTGGAGGAGAGCCCCAATCCCGAACCAAAAGTGACCGAAGAAGCTATACCCGAAACCGAAAATACAGAGGACAAAACATCGAACGAAAATCAAACTTCCGAGTCTGAGGAACCGGAAGAAACAACCACTACCGATTCCAAAGACGCCATTGATGAGATTGACGAGTCCAATGCAGAGGATGCAGAGGATACCGAAAATGAAAAGCGGCACTACATCCCAATGTTGGATTACCATTCCATGTCCATGGAAAACTTGGTCGGTGAACTCCAGCGGTTGGTGAAAAACGAAAAGGTACAGGCTATTGGAAGGCATGTGAGTGCCATTAAATATGAGTTTGACCAAAAGTTTCAGGAGTTTATTGAGCATAAAAAGGAGGAATTCGTTGAAAAAGGCGGCAATGAGATAGATTTTCGGTACAACTCGGTTGCCAAAAGGCAGTTCAATGAGGTATATTCAGAGTATCGGGAAAAACGCGACCACCATTACAAGCAGTTGGAGCAAAATCTCAAGCAGAACCTCCAAAATCGGTTGAATATCATTGAAGAACTCAAGGGCCTCATCGATATTGAAGAGGACATCAACACCACCTATCATAACTTTAAAGATCTCCAGGAGCGATGGAAAAATGCGGGACCCATCCCCCGTGCCAACTACAATGATGTATGGCGTACCTATCACCACCATATGGAGATTTTCTATGACTTTCTCCACCTGAATCGCGAACTCAGAGATCTTGATTTTAAACACAACCTAGAAGAAAAGCAAAAATTGGCGGAGCGTGCAGAAGCTTTGGCGGACGAGCCCGATTTGGGCAAGGCCTTTCGTGAACTCCAGACACTGCACAAAATCTGGAAAGAAGACATTGGCCCAGTTGCCAAGGAACACCGGGAAGAAATCTGGGAACGGTTCAGCAATGCCACCAAGGCCATGCACATGCGAAGACAGGAACATTTCCAGGAATTGGAACAGGTGTATGAAAAGAACCTTGAGAAGAAACAGGAAATTATTGCTTCCATTGCCCAAATAGCCGAAAATGTAGCCAAGAGCCATAGGGCCATACAACAGCAGATCAAAGAAGTGGAAGCCTTACGCGAATCCTTTTTCAAGGCTGGCAAGGTACCCCAAAAGGTAAACGAAGAAACCTGGGGCAGTTTTAAGGATGCCGTTCGCAAGTTTAACAGGAACAAGAATGCCTTCTACAAAAACCAGAAAAAGGACCAACAGCATAACCTAGAAAAGAAAAAGGCACTTTTGGATTTGGCCATCGCCTTAAAGGATAGTGAGGATTTTGACACTGCTACCCCGGAAATGAAGCGCATTCAAAGCGAGTGGAAGAAAATTGGCCATGTGCCCAGAAAGTACTCCGACAAAATTTGGAATGAGTTCAAAGATGCTTGCAATCATTATTTTGACCGCTTGCATGCCGGAAAAAATGAGGCCCACAAGGAAGAATACGAAAACTTTGAAAAGAAAAATGACTGTTTGGAGCGTTTGAAAGCGTTTCAATTGAGTGGTGATCGAAAAAAAGACCTTGAAGAAATCAAGGGTTTTCTGGCTGAATGGAAGCAATATGGACGTATTCCCTACAACAAGAAACACATCAACAGCAAGTTCAATAAAATTATTGATGCCCTGTTGAAAAAACTTGGTGTCAGCAGACAGGAATCGGAATTGCTGAAATACGGGAACAAGGTCCAGGAATTGGCCAAAACCGAAGATGAGGTCGCCATTGGCAACGAACGGGTTTTTATCAGAAGAAAAATTGACGAAAGTAAATCCGAAATCCGCCAATTGGAAAACAACCTCCAGTTCTTCTCCGATGATTCCGAAGACAACCCCTTAGTAAAAGAGGTGATCAAAAACATCAACAATCAAAAAGAGGCCCTACAGACCTGGAAAGAGAAACTCAAAAAACTCAACATTCTTGAACATAAACTGAACAAGGAGGCTGAGGAAGAAGAGGATGAAAATAGCAACGAGGAAGAATAAGGCATAGGCCAAACACACTACCGCTCAAAACAGCCAACCATTCCAAAAATGGGTTGGTTACATTGGCCGTGAGCTTGTCCGCTCATTCAGAACATTTTCAACATATATTTGATCAAATCTGTAGTGGTCACAATACCCACCAGCTTGCCATCATCCACAACAGGAAGCGCATGGAACTCTTTTTGGGCCAGTAGTTTTGCAACATCCTTTATGGGTGTAGCGGAGCCTACACTTACCACATCGTTGACCATTACTTGGGGAATGGTGAACATGTTGTACACAATGGTATCCACGTATTCCTCATGCTCATCAATGGCATCCGCAAAACTGATGCGTAGCAAATCCGTATAGCTCAACATCCCTTTAATATACTTTCCTTCTACCACGGGAATATGCCGAATATGGTGTTTTTTAAAGAGTCGCTCAGCAGTGACCAAATCATCCGTTGGTTTCAAGGTGACCAGTTTTTTGGTCATTATTTCCGAAACAGGTGTGCTATTTTTCATCGTTGGAGTGTTTTGATTAATCACAGATTGAAGTTACCCTGTTCTATCAAGGAAAAGTATGATAATTGTCAGATTACGGCATTGGAACCTTCCTATCCCCCACCACAAAATGGGGTTTTCGGCCAACATTCCTCAATCAAAAAAAGCTTTTTAATGAGAGATTTGGACTTTACATCCCAATTATTTGCTTTTTTTCCCAATAATGGAAAACTTGACCCTATAAAACCAAACCAACCAAAATTCCCCTATTATGAAAACCTTTTTATCACTCCTATGCTTTCTTGGCACCACCTTTGGATTTTCACAAACGTATTATGAAACCAGTTGGATCAGCAATGACGTAAAATATACGGCCCTCGTCATCTTTTATCAGGACAATGAAGCACTGGTGCGGGTAAAGTATTATGCAAATGGGTCCGACAAACTAGCAAGTTTCCTTTGCAACTATACCAATTTCACCAAGACCGATGGCTCCACTGACAAATATCTCAATGGAGTTGATGCCATTATAGTGAAAGGACCATCAGGGTCTAGTTACAGCGCCGATAATTTTTACATCAAGGAACAGTCAAATGGCAACTTTAACGCCTACACCGTGGATGACAATGGATTTGAAGGTGGCGATATTACCCGGTACATGAAACCAATGCTGTATTGGGTGAGATTGAATCCAGAGGCCATGACCAGAGGCTATCTGGATGATTATTTTAAACAAGACGAAGCTATCTTCCAAATCCTGGATTTTGTAAACAATGGCGAGAGCTCCTTTGATACCAGCTTTACAGCAGTGACAGGTTTGGCCTATGGACTTAGCAATGATGAAGAATACAATGATGGGCTATGGTCGGTTATCATGAGTAGTTTGGGAAGTAAGGCCTATACAGCACAAAAGATAAAGGAATCCGAGACATATCCTAGCGATTGGATACGGGATCAGTGGAACAATGGGTACTACATAACCGAATTGGCTTTTGACACCATCAAAAAAACCTTCTTGGTGGTTGTGAGCAAGAGAAATGGACTGGGACCCCAATCATGGAAAAAGGAAACCAGTTTTCCCAAAGATTGGATTACCGAAAAATGGGATACGGGTTACCACATTACCTCCATGACCTGTGGCAATGGTGAATGGTATGTTGCCATGGACAAGAATACAGGATTCTCGGGGCAGCGATGGAAAACCAGTTATGAAATCCCGAAGGATTGGATCAAAGAAAACTGGGACAGCGGCTACTCCATAACCACTGCCACTTACGGAAATGGTCTTTGGGCCCTGAGCATGAGTTCCAATGCAAATTTGGGACAACAATCTTGGAGAACGGAATATGAATATCCCATCGATTGGATTCGGGAGAAATCAAACGAAGGGTATTCCATAAGTTCCATTGCCCATGGAAACAACATGTGGTTCGTGGTGATGTCCAATG